>JAZUEG010000473.1:0-4372 GCA_045640025.1 Bacteroidales bacterium | reverse complement strand
GGGAGGTAGTCGGAGGCTTTTTTGCTTGAGATTACTGAATGCCCAAGTTGATTTTCGAGTTCTATGCGGGCCGACTGTGCTACTGTACCGCCCTTGATTGCCACCTCGGCACTCTCGGCAAAACCATTGGGATTCTGTTCGCGTGAGATTTCTGTAGTGGCGGCCTCGGCCAACATATTGAGGGCAAGTTCAGTATTGGTCATATTGTCGCGGAGATTTTCCTTCTTGAGTCCTTTGTGACGTTTGTATTGTCTGGTAGTAAGTCCGCTCCATTGCCTTGTGATGATATCGGTAAGCGAGGCATATTCCTGCGATGTTTGTATTCCCGAGCGGTCCCATTCGTCGGTGAGTTCTTTTCGTACTTCTATGGTTTTTATTCTCTGATTGATCCAGGCTTCTGAATATCCAAGGTTTCTGTAGTCCGATATCATTTGCTGGATGTTGAGTTCGGGATCCTGTATTTGGTTCAGACGCTGGTTGGCAACATTCGCCATCCATAATTTGAATGGCTCTGCCTTGGGCGATGGAATGGATTGTATTAGGCGCAGAATGCCCTCGGTGTCAAGAACGTCTGTTTTATAATATTTACCGTCGTCGGCGCGGAGTTTCAGTTGGCTACAATTTGTAGTCAACTCACTTCCTTCTTTTTTGAGTCGTGTTTTCAATACGCTCCAATATTTCCTTGGATTCTCGCTTCCGGTAAGAACGGCGCAGATATCCACTACCGAAAAATACCATTCCTCGGTTTTGTCGTCGAAAACTGAACGTACTTTCTTTTCCTCAAATAGTTTCAGAGACTCAAATTGTGTCATAGCATTATTGTTTTTTCTTACACAAATATGCTTTTTATTTTTCGATTATGCAAGTTTATTTTATTTATCTGATGCAAATTTAGTGATATTTTCGCAGAATCCCCAAATTCGATATGTTGGGCATATCAGCACCCCTTACTTTCCGTATTTCACGTACTCCAACTAAGTATATCCCTAAATCGCTATAAGTTACACACCTAAAACGCTTTCCGTCACTTGCATAAGTGGTGGAAAGCGTTTTATCTTTGTATCAGCAATAAGAAATAAAAGATTATAAGTATAGCAAGCAATAAAATTTAGAAAACTATGGACGAACTGATTGAGAGCCGTGACTCTGTTAACAAATGGATGGAGCGATACGGCGTTAGGTTTGGAGTCTATAAGAACGGCATTTTCAACGAGCAGTTGTTCCCGTTCGATTCCATTCCGAGAATTATCACCAGAGAAGACTGGGCTTATCTTGAGAAAGGTCTCAAACAGAGAGTGAAGGCCCTCAACGCCTTTCTCTGGGATATCTATCACGACAAGCAGATTGTAAAAGACAATGTGGTGCCTCAGGAATTTATCTACGCATCGAGCGGATACACACCTGAGTGCGAGGGTATCGACCCTGTAAACAAGGTGTATTCCCACATTTCGGGAATCGACCTCGTGCAGGCCAAGGATGGTCAGTGGTATGTATTGGAGGACAACCTCAGAATCCCCTCGGGCGCATCTTACCCAATGATAGCAAGAAACATTACACGAAAGGTTTGCCCAAAGACCTTTGCCGATCATAATGTGGCCGACAACCGCGATTATGCCGAACTCCTCGGCAATATGATGGAGTCTATGAACGATGGTTGCGGTATCAATGTAATCCTGACTCCGGGCCGTTACAACTCGGCTTTCTTCGAGCATTCATACTTTGCCGAGAAGACCGGAGCAGTGCTCGCATTCCCCGGCGATTTGGTTGTGGAGAACGATACCGTATGGTACACAGGCCTTATGCACGAGCACAAGAGGGTGAGCACCATTTACCGCCGTGTAAGCGACGAGTACCTCGACCCTATGGCCTTTGAGCCCACTTCTATGCTCGGCGTTCCAAACCTTATGCAGGCATACAAGAAGGGCAACGTGGCCGTAATCAATGCTTTAGGCAATGGTGTGGCCGACGACAAGGGTATCTACTACTTTGTGCCAAAGATGGTGAAGTATTACCTGAACGAGGAGCCAATCCTGAAAAACGCCCCAACATATCTTCCATATTACAAGGAGGACTACGACTACATTCTCGGCAATATCAATAAGTTGGTAATCAAGGACGTGGCTGAGGCTGGCGGATACGGCGTAATGTTCGGTCGCGACCTCACCAAGGAGAAACTCGAAAACCTGAAAAACCTCATCATCGAACAGCCACGTCGCTGGATTGCTCAGGAGGTAGTTGATTTCCGCGACCTCGAGATCCTGGAGGGCAACACCCGAGTAGAGCGCAAGGCCGACCTCCGCGCCTTCGTAATCACAGGCAAGGACACAAAAGTCTGGAAATCGGGCCTCACCCGCTTCTCCCGCAACCCCAACTCAATGATAGTGAACTCATCGCAAGGCGGTGGTTTCAAAGACACCTGGGTGCTGGAATAGCCGGCACTGTGCCGAAGGCGCAGTGATTTTATATCCAAAAATTAAAAGAATAAAAAAGAATTAAAAGAATGGGGTTTAGACATAAATTTTCACGAATTAACACGAATTATCCAAAAATTAATTGGTGAAAAATTTATGATAAATTCGTGATAATTTATGGAAATTCGTGTTTGAGAAAATTCTTTTAATTCTTTCAAATTCTTTTAATTTTCGGATAAAAAAAACGCCACCGCAAGGTGGCAAATCAATAATATAATTTACGTATAAATAAAATGACAAGAGAACCAATTATATCTCCT
This sequence comes from Bacteroidales bacterium, assembly GCA_045640025.1. Lineage (GTDB taxonomy): Bacteria > Bacteroidota > Bacteroidia > Bacteroidales > UBA3824 > UBA3824. The sequence continues at coordinate 1,641 of JAZUEG010000473.1, read as the reverse complement.
ACCAAGGCCGACAGGCTTTTTTGGTTGGGCCGTTACACAGAAAGAGTATATTTCAACCTGCACCTCCTGCGTCGCTATTACGACAAGATGATTGACGGCGAGGCTGAGGACTATGAGGAATATTTCGAGAATATCGGAAGCGCCGTTCAGTATCCCGACAAGAAGTTCGCTATTCTCGGATATATGTACGACAAGAACAATCCAAACTCTATCCTCTCGGGCATAGAGCGCGCCAACGACAACGCAATCGTTCTCCGCGAGGAAATCACCTCAGAGTCACTGGCTTACGTTCAGATGAGCCTTGTGAAGATCAACAACGAGGCTTCTCGTCAGAACTCGAATATCACCAACTTGCAGTCGATCACCGACTGGTTGCTGGCATTCTGGGGATCTATTGAGGAGCGCGTTTGGGACGTCCGCGCCAAGAGTTTCCTCAAGATTGGCAAGACTATCGAGCATATCGATATGAAGTTCCGCTTCAACTACCCATACTACAAAATCAAGGAGGCTTTCGACACACTCTTCGACTTTGCCGAGGCAGAGCCAGGCATCTTCGACCACGACGCTCTCGAGGACCTCAGTTGCCTACTCGTGGAGAGCAAGTATCAGCCCGAAAACCCTGAGTACCGCAGTCTCGTGCTCAGCAATATTGCTAAGATAGTGCTTATCTAAATGCGTGAATACCAATATAGTTACCGCACAGAGTACACTTACGGACAGCCTGTGTCGAGATACAATTTCCTACTCAGGTGTCAGCCGTGGAGCGGGGGCAGTCAGCGCCTTCAGGAAACGCAGGTAAGCATCCGCCACTCGCTTTTCGGTCTTGGCGATCAGGTGAAATTTTCCTGTGGCATCGACGGCTGGGGAGCCAACATTTGTTACGGATATGTACCTGAGTATCACGACAGTTTTGTATCGGAGAGCAAGGGAATAGTGCAGATGGTCACCCAATATTACGAAATGCCTTTCAAGGGCAATAGTTATATTTTCTTGGCTGATACCGCGCTTACAATCCCAACTCTCGATATGAGGATCTTAGCATCAGACTATTCGGGATCTAACGGCACACCGCTCGACAAGGCTCTGAGAATCTGCGACTTTGTGCACCACTATATTGAGTTTTCGAGCGGAAGCACCACTTTCAAGACTACGGCATCAGAGAGTTTCCGACAGCGCAAAGGCGTTTGTCAGGACCTCGCGCATATTATGATTTCAATGTGCAGGTCGGTGGGCATACCCGTCCGCTACGTAAACGGCCTCACGGTTGGCGAGGGACAGACACACGCCTGGGTGGAGGTTCTCAGCCAAAACCTCTGGTTTGGAGTGGACCCCACCGCCAACAAACTCATCGACCACGGCTACATAAAAATAGCCCACGGTCGCGACGCCTCCGACTGCCCCGTAAACTGCGGAACATTCTACGGCATCGCAAACCAAAACACTTTCGTCCGCGTATCCGTGAATGAGGTGTAGCCATAGTCACCTGACGGTGACAAGGGTTTTATCCAAAAATGAAAAGAATAAAAAAGAATGAAAAGAATTTTATCTTTAAAACACGAATTATCATAAATTAACACGAATTATTCAAAAATTAATTTATGAAAAATTTATGTTAATTCGTGGTAATTTATGTTTGAAATG
>JAZUEG010000472.1:0-4254 GCA_045640025.1 Bacteroidales bacterium | reverse complement strand
CATCTTTATGCCGCTATTTAGTCAAAGAAAACCAAAAGAAAACTAAGTTTGTAGAATTTCAAAGAATGGAACGTCCTTGGGAAGTTGAAAATGCCGCATAAAAAAAACAAGAGGCTGTCTCGCTTTTGGGACAGCCTCTTCAAAAAATACATTAATGCTTGGCAGGTCTACCTTCGCCTCCAACAGACTTGTTAGCATACGGTTTATGCTGCCTAATCTTCTGCTGCTCATGCGCCCTCCGCGTTCGAGAAGTGGAACGTCCGTCAGCTACCTTATACTCGAAAGTATTTCCAGTAGCACATTTACCACTTCTGACATGTTCCTTCATACGACGATAAAGATTGTTGGTCTCTCCAACATACTTAACCACATTATCATTATCGCGAATACGATATTCCCCCGGCTTGGTTGGAGGCTTTGTCCCAGAGTTTTCGGAAGGACGACACTTTCGAGGACGTCCTGAAGAATAGAGACCACAAACATGACTAACCAAAGACGATACAAACTGCTTCATCATAATTCAAAAAATTTAAAGTTATTACTAATTTGACTATTTGAGAACAAGTTTTCTTAATTCTACGCTGCAAAAATATAGAGTTTTTAAACATCCACCAAAAAATTAAAGGAAACAATCCGTATCACTTTTTTTTATACGATACCCAATCAATCATTATACTTAAGAACTGACAGATTTATATTTTTTTGTATCCTCTTTCTCAGCCAACTTGGAGAAAGCACTTCTATATCAGGACCAAAACTCAACAACAAACCTTGAAGTTCATAGTTAAACTTTACTGTTATGGATACTACTCCATATTTACAACCCCTAAATTCTCCACATTTTTCAACAATTCGCTGAGACTTATGCAATTCTTTGGTTAGAATTCGGTTGAACGCATATTCACTATGCACCTTTATTATTACTTCCTCCAATTCATAATTATCAAGATGCGTAACACCAATAATGTCGTCAAAGAAAGTAGCATAGTCGATAGAAGAGTCAATAAAATTAACATCCTTAACAATTTCTATACCCGAGCAAATCCTATCTAACGCGCAATTCTTGTGAACGCCATCAACAACACCAAATAAGAACCAACGATTATTATACTCTTTCAGAAAATGAGGATGAAACACAAATTCATCTATATGATTATATGCCTTATTGTATTTAAACCCAATAACCATTTTGGACATTATTGCCTCATATAAAACAGGCAACAAATTGATATTCTTCAAATTGTTATTAATATCAGTCTGAAGGTGATAATTGTTTCTTGCCTTAAGATCCTGTTCTGAGTTACCCATTACATTCATCCAAAACTCGTTAGGGATAAAACCGAATATTGAAGTCAAGAAACCCTTAATCCTAGCAATGGGTACTTTTTCCATTTCTTGCTTATCTTCAGCGAATGGATCGTTACAATCCAAGCGGTATCTAAATCCACCCCTTGCGTCCTTTCCGTTCTTAAACTCAATCACATTCTTCTGTTTTTGCATCTTACTGACTGCATCTCTAAACTTAGTCCTTAGATTGCTATCAGCCTTATCAACAAATTCAGACAAATGCTTTCTCTCAACAAAGGCTTTACATATCTCTTTATATTGCACAAATCTCCCTTGGTTCTCCATCAGATAAGAATCAATGAATTGTGCATATCTGGTCAAATCATTATTACTGTTTTGAGAAAAAATATTATCCATATTGTCTTATTTAAAAGTATTATTTTCTGGGAGGCAAAACCATATTTTGCATAAAGACAAGATTATTGTCATCCAGCAAGCGTTTATATTTGGAATTTTTGGAAATGTCCAAATCAACCTTGCCCGAGGCAATCCAATAAAAATTATGGTCTCCTCTTATCATCTTCAAATTCAGCCCCTTGCTATTAAGCCATTCCTTCAGCCAGACTACCTTTTTCACAACCTCCTTTATATTGGAGGTCTGACATGGATGAACTTCTACAAAAAACGCCTTGTCATCATAACCTACAACATAATCCCAACGGCTATCATTAGGGGATTCTGTTTTGGTACAACTATCAATATCAGCACTACCACTCAATTTCTTTGTGTCATTTGGAATGATTTTCTTTGAGTTGGCCCCCAAAGCCTTAAGGCCTTTGTGATATTTCAAAACAGAAATACTAGCAACCGCTTCTTCAAAACTCATTACCAATCCTCCCTGTTTGCTTTATAATCAGACAATATATCAGATATTTTTGTTGAAAAATCTGTAATACCTCCCCAATCGGCAATATCGTTGTCATCACTCATTGCGTCAAGAGTAGAGATATCCTTGCTGACGCCATCCTTGAAGAAATATGTCTTAATATTTGAACGCTTGGCATAAAAATTAAAATCCTTGATATTAAAGGACAATGCCTGACTGACATATTTATCAAACTCTTCCTTTGACGCATCATTGAACTTGCTTACAAACCATACAAAATCCAAAAATACTGTGGAATGAGTTGAAATGATTATCTTATAACCATTATTGATAAGTTCAATGATCTTAACAATGAATTCAATTATCGCATAGGGGTGAAGTCCCAATTCGGGCTCCTCAATAACAATACTCTTCGATCTTCCCAACATTCGCAACCCTTGCAAAGCAATGCAAAGTGGGGCATATTCACTTTGACCAGTGGACCAAGACGAATATGAAACATCAGCGCCATTGATTATCATTCTCAACTCAGATTTCCCCAAAGATTTGTCAACATAAATCTGGCCACCGTGATATATACTCTTTGTAAAAGGTACTCCATCTACAATGTTTTGTTGATTAAACAGATAATGAAGTATATAACTGAAATGCTTAGTAACATACGGAAACTCATTTGGAAAATCCAAATACGTTTTAGGCCTTCCTCCAAAAAGACATTGAGACCTAAGTGCCGGTATGTAAAAAATATTTCCAATCTGACCTAAATCAGACGAATAACTATTTGTTTCGTAACTGATAATCTGTGACAAATCACCTAATTCACTTCTAAAGAGTCCATAATATAATTGCACCAATTCTTCATTATTGGCATAATTCTGACCAAACGCCTTGAAAGTATTTTTTATATAAGCCAAGTCATTATGTAATTTCCAAGCCTGAAGGAAAAAACTTTTTCCACTAGCCTGAGGACCGACCAGAAATGTTAAATCCCCAAACTCAATCTCGGCGCTTTTTACAGGACCAAAATTATAAAGACGAAATTTGTCCATATTATCAATTATTGCTAATTTATAAAAACAATCCTCCGCCCTTGCGAACGGAGGATTTATCTATGATATCAGTGTAATCTATGCTACAATCTTATCCCAAGTTTGCGATCTGCTTCTCCAATGCCTCGATCTTTACGATGGCGTCGGCCTGTTTCTGCTTCTCGCGCTCCACTACGGCGGCGGGGGCTCCGGATACGAAACGCTCGTTGCTGAGTTTCTTCTCAACCGACTTGAGGAAGCCGCGGGTGTATTCGAGCTCGGCCTTAAGTTTGGCAATCTCTTCCTCCACGTTTACATTGTCGCCCATTGGAACGTAGTACTCCACGTTCTTGGCTACGAAGGTCTTGCAGCCTTCCTTGGCCTCAGAGATCTGTGTGAACGACTTGAGGTTGCTCTGCTTTGCGATTACTGAATCGAAGTAGCCGTCGTATGCGCCGTCCACGAGCTTTGCGTAAACATCAATGGCGTCCTTCTGAGCCATCTGGTTTTCCTGACGGATCTGGCGGATCTTGGCAATAACGTCCTTGGCTGTCTCGAAACGGTCGAGGAGTTTCTCGTCGAATGCGCCGGCATCAGGCTGAATCTGAAGCATCAGGCTCTCACCCTGCTTGCGCTCGTCGATAAGCTGCCACAATTCCTCGGTGATGAATGGAATGTATGGGTGCATTATCTTGAGAAGCTTGTCGAAGAAGTCGAGTGTGGCATCGTAGGTGGCCTTGTCGATAGGCTGCTGATAGCCAGGCTTTACGCTCTCGAGGTACCAAGAAGAGAACTCGTCCCAGAAGAGCTTGTAAACTGTCATCAGAGAATCAGAGAGGCGGAAGTCTGCGAACATCTTGTCAACCTCGGAGATGGTCTTGTTGAGCTTGTTGTTGAACCACTCGATGGCCTTCTTTGAAGACTCAGGCTGAGGAATGTTGGCGTCAACGCTCCAACCCTTAACGAGGCGGAATGCGTTCCAAACCTTGTTGGTGAAGTTTCTACCCTGGAGACAGAGCTCGTCGTCGTAGAGGAGGTCGCCGCCTGCTGGTG
>JAZUEG010000471.1:0-26138 GCA_045640025.1 Bacteroidales bacterium | reverse complement strand
GCTGAGCTTCCTGCTCATGATTCTCGCCCTGATAAATCTTAAGGTTCTTGATGATAGCATCGCCAAGCTTTGTTTTGGGGAGCATACCACGTACAGCCTTTCTGATTACGCGCTCGTAGCCGTCGTTCTTCTTTACGAAGTCCTTGGCGAGCTCAATCTTCTGACCACCTGGATAACCAGAGTAGTGAACATATTCCTTCTGAGCCATCTTCTTGCCGGTCATTCTGATCTTCTCGGCATTGATAACCACTACATTGTCGCCACAGTCTACGTGTGGGGTGTAGTTGACTTTGTACTTGCCTCTGAGGAGCATAGCTACCTTAGACGCAAAACGTCCTAATGTCTGGTCTGTCGCATCAACGAGGAGCCACTCCTTGTTTACAGTGGCCTTGTTGGCGGAGACTGTCTTGTAACTTAATGAATCCACTTTTTTTTAATTAAATAGTTTTGTAATAAATTTACTTTGCTAACTGTGAATAATAATTCGGGTGCGCAAAGGTAAGCATTTTTTTTCATATTGCAAGAGCTTGCAATATTTTTTTTGATATTTTTTTTACTTAATACCAAGTTTCTTCGCTATGTCCTTTGGGAGCGCATCCTTGTGGAGCATGATGTCGATAGACTTAACTGCTACAAAGGCCTTGGTGAAATACCATGTGCCCTTGTATGGATTGTCGGTGCCCCATGAGTTCTTGGCCATGTAATACTCCTTGCCGTTCTGATCCTTGGCCTTGCCGTAGATGAGCATGCCGTGGTCGTCGGTGGTCTCCCAGTTGTCGTAGCCCTGCTGACGGAGCTCCTGTGTAGGCTCTATCTCCTTGAGAGGCTTGGATGTGAGGAAGGCGCGCTTCTCGTAGCTGCTGGTCATGCCGGTCCAGCGGGCCATATCGCTGCCACTGAGCGACATATTCTCAACATCTGGCAGCTGGCCGATTCCGTTTCTCGAGAATCCCTGCTCCGATACGTCGGTGCCCCAGGCTATGCAGTAGCCCTTGTCGATGGCATTGTCGATTATCTGCATCATCTCGTCGATAGTTACATTGTAGGCCTGTGCCCAGCGCCAGTTGTCCTGAACCTCGATAACGAACTTCTCGTAGAATGGCACGTGGGTGAAAGAGGAGATTGTTACATAGTCATCTATCTTGATAGGGAGCGACTCTGCGAACGATTTTGGGGTATACTCCTTGCCCTCGTAGGTGAATTTCTCGGGACACTTGCCGAGGTAGGCATCGTAGATGGACTGAAGGCCCTGTTTCCAAAGTGGAGAGAGCGGACCATCCTCCATGCTTGTAATGGACTTTACGTATGCGCCGGCCACCTTGTCGAGCTCGTTGTTGTTGGGGAGCTGAAGGCCCTGAAGACTTCCCATTGTAGGCATGGCGTCCTGTGGGATAATGCCGTAATGTTTCCAGCAGTACTCTACATCGGATGCAAAACCGCCTGGAGAGAACGACACGTCGCCATGTGTGCGCACAGCCTTGACGGCACGGTCCATCATGGTCTTATTTACTACAAAAGCCTCCGAGAAGTCGTACTCCTTCTGGCCCATACGCAGAAGCTCGCTCTCGAAGAAGCTCAATGTTGAGAAACACCAGCATGTAGAGCTGCGGTTCTGATTCTTGACACTTGAAATAGGGTTTTCCTTGATTGTAGTGAACTGGAAACCCGACTGCTGGGCTCCGGCCTGCAATGACATTGCCAAAACAAACCCACCCAATAAGATTTTCTTTAACATGGTATTAGCTATAAAAATGTTTATAAATAAGAATTATCAGAATACATTACGCAAAACCCCGAAGGCCAGAATGGCCGCTATCCACGCCACGCATGCGCCCACTCCCGAGAGATGCTCCCGCAGACGGCCCATACGGCTGTGTGGCGAGGGCAATCGCAATATCAGCAGCAATATTATATATAGTGCGCCTATCCACAGAAGCTGGTTTTGGGCAAACGACTCGCCAAACTCGCCTATCAGCAGATAGTGAAATGCGCGCTGACCTCCGCAACCGGGACACAGATAGCCTGTTGCCTTGTAGAAGGCACACTGCGGAAACTTGTCGCTCTCCAGAGGGTTTACGTCATGATAAATAATTGCCATTGTTGCTATGAGCGACACAGCAACAATGGCAATCAGAATATTAATTATCTTTCTGGACATCAAGACCGATTATCTAAAATATCAATACCGTCTGTTGGCCAAAACGATAATGCCGATAACGATAAATATAATCATAACTATAAGACCTGTTGTCAACAACTTCTTGACAGTCTGAGATGTATATTTAGCGTTTATCTTGTCGCCCATCATATTGTAACGGTCTATCGAACCGCCCTTAACGAGAGAAATTATCGACAATACCACCGGTATCACATTCAGCAGATGTATAAAGACAGAGAATATCGAGAATATGAGCAGCGCTATCGACCATTCCTTGTAGTTAGGGAAGAAATCGCTGTCGTCAACTGGGCCATTAGGCTGCGGATAGCCCTGCATTGGCTGCTGCGGATAGCCGCCGTTCTGCTGCGGATAGCCCTGCATCGGCTGCTGATAGCCACCATTCTGCTGGGGATAGCCCTGCATCGGCTGCTGATAGCCGCCGTTCTGCTGTGGATAGCCCTGCATTGGCTGGGAGGCATAAGAACCGCCATCAGCTACAAAACCCGAAGCCATCTGCGATACCGGCGCTACGGGCTGAGGCATCAGCTTCTGGGCTATCTCGGCAACTGTGGATGCGGCAGACCACTCGGCCATTCCAGGACGCCAGATCATGGTTTCTGGCTTTATATGCTTTATCAGCTCATCTGCCGAAACCGGACCTTCCTGCGAATTTGTTGATTCAGATATATAGAAATAATTGTTCATATAGCAAGTGTATTAATAAAGGATTGGGAGAATCTTAGGCTCCTCGAGCAGGAGGTCGCTCTTAATGGCCTTGATATCCTCGATAGCCTTCTCGATGGCCTCAAGTGTGCAGCTCTCGGTCTCAATGGAGAAGTCGGCTGTATCGCCGTTGAAACGGTTGTGGCCTACGGTCTCGATATTGATGCCCTGCTTGCCGATGGCTGTGGTGATAAGGCCGGTGGTGCCTGGCAAGTTGTTGGTGCGGAACGAGATAAGGTATGGGAAGCTTACCTTCTTGCTGTCGCCGAGGGTATACTTGCTCTCCTCCTTGTATGCAGGCACGTCGCCGTGACGGGCTATGAATACGATATCGGATACTATCGACATGGCTGTCTCGGAGCTGCCGGCGCCCTTGCCTATCAGGAAGTGGGTATCGGAATACTTGTTGTCGAGGCGTACGGCGTTTACGGCGAAGTTTACGCTCGACAGTGTGTTGGCATTCTTTACCACCATAGGACGAACCATGGCGTATACCTTGCTGTCCTCCAGCTTGGCAAAACAAATCAGCTTGATGGAGGCGTTGATCTCCTTGGCAAAATCCATATCGTTTTTGGTGATCTTCTGAATACCGGCAATGGAGAGCTCGTCCATTGTTACATCCAGGCCGAAAGCGAGTTTCAGCAGGAGGATGAGCTTGTGCGATGCATCGCCGCCGTTGATGTCGAGACTTGGGTCGGCCTCGGCATAGCCGTTCTGCTGGGCAAGCTTGAGAGCCTCGGCAAAATCGAGACCCTGATACTGCATCTGGGTAAGGATATAGTTGCTGGTGCCGTTCATTATACCGCTCACCTGCTCTATGATATCACCTGTAAAACACTCCTTGATGCCCTTGATGATAGGAATTGCACCGCATACGGCGGCCTCGTATCCGAGCTGAAGACTCCTGGCCTCGGCCTCGGCAAAAATGTCGGCGCCGCGCTCGGCCAGCAGGGCCTTGTTGGCTGTCACGAGGTTCTTGCCGCTCTTCAATACATTGAGGCATGTATCGTGAACGAAATCGCTCTTGCCGCCCATGGTCTCTACCACGAGGTCGATATCCTGCATCTCGATAATCTCCTTGATGCTGTTCTTAGAGAAATATTTGGCGTCGAGGCCAAAACGCTTGATAGCGGCCTCGGGATTGAGCTCTGCTATCACCTTGAGGTTGATCTCGCGGCCAGCGCGCTTAGAGAGAAGCTCCTTCTGCTCTGTAAGAATCTTGGCAACACCGCCACCTACTGTGCCGCAGCCAAGTATCGCAATATTCAATGGTTTCATCTTATGATTTAATCGTTATATACACATATATAAATTACCGCGCAATTTATATCATTTTTTCGAAACTAAAAAATGAAATTTCACAATTTTTTGCCGCATCAGTGCAGGCTGGGCTGTATCAGCCTCAAAAACTCCTCCCTCGTAATCTTGTTGCTGAGGAAAGAGCCTGAGAATGCGGAAGTTGTGGTAATGGAATTCTGTTTCTGCACACCGCGCATCATCATGCAGAGATGGTGAGCCTCTATCACCACGGCCACACCCTGAGGCTTCAGGGTCTCCTGTATACAGTCGCGTATCTGCTCGGTGAGCCTCTCCTGCACCTGCAGGCGACGCGCGTAGGCATCCACCACACGGGCTATCTTGCTGAGGCCGGTGATGGTGCCGTTGGGGATATACGCCACATGAGCCTTGCCGAAAAACGGCAGCAGATGGTGCTCGCACATAGAATACAGCTCTATGTCCTTCACTAATACCATCTGCGAATAGTCCTCCCTGAAGAGTGCGCCCTCCAGTATCTTCTTGGGGTCTATCTGATAGCCCTGTGTACAGAACTGCAGAGCCTTGGCCACCCGCATGGGCGTATCGCGGAGTCCGTCGCGCCCGGTGTCCTCTCCTATGGAGTCCAGAATGCTGTGCACCGATCCGGCAATGCCCTCGGTGATCTCGGTATTGTATCGCTCTATCTTGAGATAGCGTGTCCCTGTGCTGTTGTCAGCACCTTTTTCTATAAATTCTGCCATCTAATATCAAAAGTTTTCGTAAATTTGTGTCAGCTGAAATACAGACTGCAAAATTAAATCATATTTTCATAATATTGCAACTCAAAATGAAAACTTCACGAAAACTATTAATATGCGCCGCCTGCGCATCCGAGCTCAGGGGCTCCCGAGCGCTCTATCCCAGCATATCGGAATGCAGGCCCGGCAGTATTTTCCAGGCAGCTAATGGCGTGGATGTATTGATCTACGGCGTAGGAATGTTTCAGGCTGGCTACCACACTGCCAAGGCGCTGGCCGGCGGAGAATACGGGCTGGTGCTGGCCGCGGGCATAGCCGGCGCATACGATACCGGCACCGAGCTCGGCAGCGCCATGATGGCCAGCTCGGTGGCATTTGCCGACTGCGCCACCGAGAATCCCGACGGCTCAATGTGCCCGGTGGTGGGCTCGCAGTTTTTGCCAGCTAATGGCAAGCCATTTGCCGACGGCGCCATTCCGGTTCCCGTATCGGTGGAGATAGCAGGAAATCTCGCCATTAGCTGCGCAAAAATAAACACAGTAAACCACATCTGCACCCGCAAGGACTATCTCGACAAGCTGCTGAGGATTTTTCCAGCTGATATAGAGACCATGGAATCGGCCGCCGTGGCATACACCTGCGCCATGGAGGGAGTCAGATATGCCGAACTGAGAGGGATTTCGAACCATACAGTACCGAAAAACGAGGGCAAATGGATGATTACCAAAGCCATAGAGAGGATTGGCACAATATTGGATTCCATTATATCCGACAATTGCAAATTATTAAGAAAATATTTGGACTAATTAGCAAAAAAATTGTTACCTTAGCACCATGATTCAGCTGATGCGACATATATACCTGATACTTACGGCGGCACTCACCATGCTGTCGGTACGGCCGTGCCTTGGTGTAGACCCCATCAAGCTATATTGCCGTATATCAACAATATATGTAAACGACACCATGATATACACAGGCAACGGCGAGCTCCCGGCATACATATCGCTATCGGGCAAGAGCAACAAGCTGAAGATAGAGCTGGACGGCGAGGCCATAGGCGAGCCCGACTCGCTGCCGCACAGCACGCTGGAATATTCGGCACGCCTGGTGAACCACGACCTCGACTGGTCGCAATGGTCCACTCAGAAGGAATACCTGTACCACAAGCTGGCACCGGGATCATACAGTTTTCAGGCCAGGACAAGGATAGAGGACGTGGCCGTAACAAATCCGATATCGGTGGATATCAACGTATCGGCCACATTGTGGAAATCGGGACTCGGCGTATTCACGATATTCATGATAATAGCCGGACTTATAGTATGCGTGGCGCTCATAATATGGAAGAAGGGGCAGGTGGAGCTCAGGAAATCGCAGGCATCGCTCAAGAAATGCATGGAAAACCTGAAGACCGTAACATCCAAGCTCAGCAACCAGGAAGAGGCCCACAACAAGAACATACAGATACTCAGCCTCCTGAGCAAGGCCGGACAAAACATCATCAAGAACTTTACCCTGAAGGACATTTACCAGACCACATACAACGAGATCAACAAGTTTTTCCAGACCGACAACATCGGCATAGGAATATACAACGGCCCACACAACAGCCTCGATTTCAGCTCATTCATAATGAACGGCGAGGTAATGCCGTTTGCCCGGTACAGCCTCGACTGCATGAACAACATGAATGTATACTGCTATCTCAACAACAAGAACATTGTAATGGAAGACTACGAGAAGCAGGCAAGCAACTATCTGGATACCAGCAAATACAAGATAGACTCGCTGATGACCGGATCGGCAGTATACATGCCCCTGTTCGACAACGACATGACCATAGGCGTGCTGAAAATCCACAACAAGATAAAAAACTATTTCAACAGCTATCACCTCGGCATAATACGCAACATCGCATCGTATCTCGAGACATCGATAGTAAACTTCTACACCGACCGCAAGGCCAAGCGCAAGCAGAAACTCCTGGAAGAGAAAACCATAAACCTCCAGAAAACCAACAACGAATACGAGAAGAGCCAGGCACAGCTGCAGACAATGTCGGTGGCGCTCACCAACACCGAAAACTCTGTGGTGATACTCGACGACTGCGGAAACCTGATATGGGGCAACAAGGGATTCACCAAGCTGTACGGATACAAATTTGAGGACTACATAAAGGACAGCGCATATTACAAGGACACCATACGCCAGAAAGACTCCATCCAGTATTTCACCCAAGTATTCAGCAAGGTGGAATCGGTGTCGTTCTCGCTGCCACACACCAACAGCAGCGGACAGGAGATATGGACACAGAGCACGCTGACCCCGATAGTAGACAAGAACGGAAAACTCATTCAGGTAGTGGCCGTGGATACCGACATCTCCACACTAAAATCGGCCGAAAACGAGATTACCAAACAGCGCAACGAGATAGAGCTCAAGAACAAGGACCTCACCAAGAGCATAGAATACGCATCCACCATACAGACGGCCCTGATGCCGAGCCACACACAGCTCTCCAAGATATTCCCACAGAGCTTTCTGCTGATACTGCCCAAGGACATAGTATCGGGCGACTTCTTCTGGATGGGCGAGAAATTCGGCCGAAAATATCTGGCCCACTGCGACTGTGCGGGCCATGGAGTGCCGGGCGCATTCCTATCGATGATGGGCAAGGTATTCCTCGACGAGATACTCCAGAACCTGAAACTGGAGCAGACACCGTCCGACATAATCCGCAAGCTAAACGACAAAATCTACGAATCCATCAACGGACTCCACAACAAGGTGGGCGGAATCGACGGTATGGACATGGGACTCTGCATGATAAACTCGCGCAATACCATGCTGCATTTTGCAGGAGCATACAGGCCGCTGTATCTTGTGCGCGGGGGCGAGCTCACAATCATAAACAGCGACAAGCGGTCGGTAGGCAACACTGCACCCGACGACGATTTCCAGTGGGAAGACAATCAGATAATGATATACGAAAACGATTTTCTGCTGATGTGCTCGGATGGATACGCCGACCAGTTTGGGCAGGAGAGCGGCAAGAAGATGGGACGCAGAAAATTCGCCAACCTCATAATAGAGGCCTCAAAAATAGAAAATACCGAAGATATACAAAAATTCTTCCTCGACAGCCTTACACAGTGGCGCGGAAGTCAGGAGCAGATCGACGACGTGTCGCTCTCGGGATTCAGAATCTCGCCCCTTGACAACAGCAAACTGGAATACGACGACGAGGAAGAAGATGATGAAGATTATTAGCTTTAGGCAGATTGCTACTGCTTGGTAAGCGTAACGGTCTCCGATGGCAGAGTAATCTGCAGCTGAGTCTTAGAGAACAGCTCGCCGGCATAGGTCACCTTGTCGTCGCCGGTGCCGGAAAACTTGGCAGACTTGGCATCAAATGTATAAGGCGCAATCTTGACAGTCTTCTGCTTGTAGTTCTTGTTGTTTTTCGACAATCCGTCGGCATAGTAATAAGTGAGATCCATCTGCGAGGCGCTCACCTTGAGCTCCACAGGCCCCATGATGGCCTCGTCTTTCTGCTTGCCCTTCCAATACGAAGTCTGGAACTCCGCGGCCGTAAGATACTTGGCGGTCTCCTGAGGTGTCGGCTTGTCGTTACCGCCCTGATTGCTGGGATTGTCTGGTGTAGGCTCGTCGCCGCCACCGCCCTTGCACGATGCCGCAATGCACAGCAATGCTATCATCAACGATGACAAAATTAGTTTGATTCTGTTCATAGTAATATAGTTTTTAGTTAATCAATACGGACCAAAAATAAAAAAAATAATAATCCTACCCAAATCGGGACATTAAAATCGGACAAAAATAATCACGCTATCTCTCCAAACACCGCTGGAAGATGCTCTATGATATCGCTTGCTATCAGTCCCTGAGGCACATCCACCATATCGGCCGACATACCGTGAACCCATACACCCATCAGCGCGGCCTGCAGCGGAGCATATCCCTGCGACAGCAATGCCGTAATGATGCCCGTGAGCACATCGCCGCTGCCGGCCGTGGCCATCGACGGATTTCCTGTATTATTGAAATACACCTTTCCCCTATGGCATACAGCGGTATGCGCGCCCTTCAGCACTATTATAATATTCAGCTCAGCAGATTTGGCGCGCGCCAGCTCCATGCGTTCCAGCGAGTTGGCGGTCTTTCCGAAAAGCCTCTCAAACTCCTTGGGGTGCGGAGTTATAATTGTATCAGCTGATACAATACCACTCCAGTCCCCGTACTCCGACAGAATATTGAGCGCATCGGCATCCAGCACCAATGGCCGCCGCGAGCTTGCCATCAGGCTCATGAGCATCTCGGCGGCAGGCCTCTGAGTTCCGATACCCGGGCCAATGCCCACAGCCTTGTATTTAGATATGTCGCCCAGTGCGGTCACCATCATGCTGTCGGCATCGGCGTCCACCATGGTCTCGGGCGATGCGGTCTGCATGATATCCATCAGCGAGCGCGGAATATGCGCCGTCACCAGGCCAGCCCCGGCCCTGTGGCAGGCCCTCGCGCAGAGCACCGCCGCGCCGCCCTTGCCGTAAGACCCGGCCACTATGAGCGCGTGTCCGAATGTGCCCTTGTGGGAGAATTTGGCGCGGGGCTTATACATTTTTCTGATTTCAGCTAATGTCGTAATATTATAAGGTGTCTCCATGCTGCCGATGGAGGCCTCATCGAGCTGGACATCCACTATCCGCAGCTCGCCCACATAATCCTGACAGTCGGCCAGCATCATCGATACAAAGGGCGACTGAATGGCTACCGTATACCGGGCCCTGATTACTGAATCGCCATTAGCTGGAATACCGCTGTCGGGCAGCCCCGATGGAGTATCCACAGATATCACCATGGCAGCTGATACGTTGATATATTTCACCGTATCAGCTGCAAGGCCCTGTATGGGACGGCTGAGCCCCGAGCCGAAAATTGCGTCTATCACTATGTCGGATTCCGAGATTATGGGGAAATCCGCGGCGCTGGTTATATCGCGGGCTATGCCAGCTGATACGTTTCTATTGTAGTTGGCCGTGTAGTCGGGACTGTATCTGCCGAAACATTTAAGCGCATAGCACTCCACATCGGCTCCCCGGTTATGGAGCATGCGCGCTATGGCCATGCCATCGCCGCCGTTGTTGCCGCCTCCGCAGAATACGAGGAAACGCCTACCGGCATGGCTGGGCACTATCTCCAGTATCTGCCCGGTGACTATCTGCGATGCGCGCTCCATCAGCTGGAGCGATGTAATGCCCTGAGCGGCCATGGTGAGCGAATCCAGCTCGTGGGTCTGCGCCGAATTTAGTATTTTCATTTTCCTGAATAATTGTATCATAAAAAAAACGCCGTCCGCTCAATGATATTTTCTACCTGAACGAGACGACGCTTTATGTGTTGCCTTGGATTAGTATGCTGTATTCTTGTCCCTATTGAAGAGTACATTGGTGAAAGTACGCCAGATGATTCGGATATCGAGCCAGAGGCTCCAGTTCTCGAGATACCAGATATCCTTCTGGATGCGCTCCTCCATCTGCCAGAGCTCCCTGGTCTCGCCGCGCGATCCTGTTACCTGAGCCCATCCGGTAATGCCCGGCTTGGCATAATGGCGAACCATGTACTTATCCACGAGATTGCCGTACTGGTCGGTGTGGGCCAGCATGTGCGGACGTGGCCCCACGAGGCTCATGTCGCCTTTCAATACATTGAAGAGCTGTGGAAGCTCGTCGAGATTGGTCTTTCGCATGAAATTGCCGAATGGATATTTTCTCGGGTCGTTGGCTGTGGCCTGCACCTTGTCGGCGTCTTTGTTTACCTTCATGCTGCGGAACTTGAAACACTTGAAATTCTTGCCGTCCTTGCCGGTGCGCTCCTGCACAAAGAATATAGGACCCGGCGAGCTGCACTTTATTATAATAGCAACGATCAGCATTACCGGAAGCAGCAGCAGGGTGGCCGGCACTGTGAAGAGGAGATCGAATGTGCGTTTTACGCCGCGGTTGAATGGATTAGACAAGGGCTCGTATCGCATAGAGATTACAGGATACTGGTCGATGAACTCGAGATTCATGGCGCGGTTCATGTAGTTCTTGGTATTGAGCACCGAGTAGAATTTCACGAGGTGGTTTTCGCAGTAATTGATTACGCGCTTGATGTCTTCCTCGTAACTCTGGTCGAGATTGCAGATTACGCAATCCACCTTGTGGTCTTTCAGATAGTCTACAATGTCGCTCACCGATCCAAGCAGCGGAAGCAGACCGTTCAGGTTCTTGGATTCCTTGTCCTGGAAATATCCGTGAACATTGTATCCAGTGCCTGGCTCCTTGATGGTATTGTATAGCTCGCGGAGATTAACACCGGCTCCCAGGAATACCACATCGCAGTTGTCGTAATTGTTGGAACGCATCAATGCGGCTATCTTCTTGTCGACGAGACGGGCCAGCAGAAGCGACAATACAGTGCATATAGCCAGCACCATTACATGCAGATTGCTTACTCCGATGTTCTTGAATAGGAAGTTTCCAGTCAGGAACAATACTATCATCAGCACACTGGTCCAGAGACTGCGCTGCATCACAAAGTCGTTTCGCACCAGACGCACTATAGCCAGAGGCGGCATTATGGTATATGCCACCAGATACGAGAAGTTCCAGATGAGGAAGGCATAAGGCACATCAAGAGTTGGCATAAACTTGATACAGGCCCACAACAACAAGTTGAGAACCAGCAAGTCTATTGCCAGTGTGACCCACATCGTCACAGATTTTTGGGATGGAATCTGATGATTGATCATTGTTATATTTTTTTTAGTTTTTTAGTTTTTTAGTTTTGTTTTAGTTTTACTGCACATTAGCTGCCACAAAAAAAACAAACATACCCAACCGCATATTTGCATTTTTCCAATTTGCCAAAGATACGTTAATTTTTTCAAAAAACACGTAAAGCAAAGTTAGAAAAAAAAAAATCAAACATTTTCTTCGGCAATTCTTGTAGCCTCTGAGTGTGTGGCAATTATATCATCCAAACTTGGAGAAGAAATATACGAAATCTTGTTCATTGTACACTCTATCAGGTCCGACATCTCCACAAAACCTATCTTATCCTCAAGAAAACGTCTTACCGCCACCTCGTTGGCCGCATTCATGGCGCATGGGATATTGCCTCCTCGGCGTGCCGAATCGAATGCGAGCTGAAGGTTCCGGAAAACCTTGAGGTCGGGTTTCTCGAATGTGAGTCCGTTGGGCAGCGAGAAGAAATCCACTCTCGGAAAATCGCTCTTAAGCCTCTCGGGATAGCCGATGGCAAACTGGATGGGAAGCCTCATGTCGGGAGCGCCCATCTGTACCTTCACCGATCCGTCCTCGAACTGAACGCCCGAATGTATGATGCTCTGCGGATGCACCAGAACCTCTATCTTGTCGATAGGCACCTGGAAAAGATGCATAGCCTCTATGGTCTCGAGGCCCTTGTTCATCAGCGATGCCGAATCTATGGTAACCTTGGCGCCCATGTTCCAGTTGGGATGTTTGAGAGCCTGCTCCTTCTTTACGGTGCGCAGAAAATCGATGTCCTTGCCGCGGAACGGCCCGCCCGATGCAGTGAGGAGGATTTTCTCAATCTCGTTGTCCTCGCCCACAAGCGACTGGAATATAGCTGAATGCTCGCTGTCTACCGGGAGAATGGGCACGCGGTTTTCCACGGCCTCGCGGATCACGATATCGCCGGCGGCCACGAGAGTCTCCTTGTTGGCCAGGGCAATGGTTTTCTTGTGGCGGATGGCGTTTACAGTAGGTATCAGTCCCGAATATCCCACCATGGCGGCCACCACGATATCCACAGTATCGAACTCCACCACCTGATTGATGGCTTCGGCACCGGCATACACCTTTACAGGATACTGCTCCAGCGCCTCCCTTACGAGCTGATACTTGCTCTTGTCGGCTATCACCACGGCATTGGGCTGAAACTCAATAGCCTGTTTTACAAGCAGTTCCCAGTTCTTGCCGGCAGTAATCACCTCGGCACAAAACTTCTCAGGATTTCGGCGTATCACATCCAGAGTCTGGGTTCCTATACTGCCAGTGGAGCCCAATATAGCGATTCTTCTCATCTTTTTCGATTACAAGTTTTTTTAATTACGAATTACGAAATCCGAATTACGAGAGCCAATTCGGATTTCGTAATTCGTAATTCGTAATTATCTTAGTACGCAATATAATGTTCCGGATTTACAGGCTGGCCATTGTGCCACAGCTCAAAATGGAGATGCGGACCGGAAGTAAGCTCGCCCGAATTGCCGATAATGGCAATAGGGTCGCCGGCCTCCACCTTGTCGCCCACCTTCTTCAGGAGTGTGGAATTGTGCTTGTATATCGAAACCATATTATTGTCGTGCTGAATCTGGATTACATGGCCAGTCTCGGCGCTCCATGTAGCCAGAATCACAGTGCCGGGCAATGTGGAAAGAATAGGCTCGTCGCTCTTGGCCACGATATCTATGCCCAGGTGATTGTCGGCGCGGTTAAACTTGGATGTAATGGTACCCTTAACGGGCATAAAGAAAGTCATCTTCTTCAGCTTGTCCTCGTTGCTGCCGCCAATGGCCGCCATAGTCAGCTGCTCCTCCTCGGCTATCAGGGTCTGGAGAATGGAATCGTGCTTGTTTTTGGCGAAATCCACCTTCTGACGCTCTATCACCGAATCGCCCAGCGACGCGAGAGTCTCCATGCGGCCCTCCATCAGATTGTTGATATTGGCAAAATACTCATCGCGCACGGCTATCACATTCTCCAGGCTGTCCACCCTCTGCGCCAGGCCCAGCATATCGTCGCGATACGAATTCTGCGACTTGTTAGGCAGCAGGTTGTTGAGCGGAGTATATACAAAAGCCAGCACCACCAGCGACGCTACCGCAATCACCAGCAGGCCGATGTACGCAATAATATTAACCGACGTAATCCTGAACGACCATCTCTCGGCCAGAGTGTCCTCATCTATAACAGTCAGCTTGTAGTTCTTTCTCTCTTTCGACATTGCAAGTAAGATAATTATGTATAGTTAGTTTTGGTCAGCTAATGGCAATATATATTGCCGGCCGTTACAGTTTGGGATACGAAATCTTGCACTCGATGATGAAGCTTCCTGGAAACTGGAGCTCAATACTCTTCTTGAGGCGAGTGGCCTCCAGACGGGTACGGCAGTTGCCGGCGCGCACCTTGAAGTATGGAGCCTCGTAGAATACATAAGCATCCTCATCGTTGAAGTCCTTCTTGTATTTCTCCACCACAGACTCGGCCTTCTTCTGGGCGTCGACACCCGAATCGAAGAAAATCTGAACGCTGTAGCCATAAGAATGACGCTTCTTGTTGGCCTCAATAATGCCGTTCTCTATAGTTTTGAGCGCCGGATTGCAGCTCACCTTGGCCGCCGCCACGCTGTTGTCGGATGGGAAAATGCCCAGCTCCGAAAAATCGTACAATGCGGTCTGTGCGTTTACATGACTGCCAATCAGCGAATTAACGAGCACCGAAAGCGCCATGACAAGCAAAAATCTGAATTTCATAAACATTGAAATATAAATACTTTTCTATAATTGCAAATAAAACGAAAAATGCCTAAATTTGCAAGTACAAAATTAGTGTTTTTTTACAAAATGGACAAAAAAATGACACAAGAATTGGAAAACGAATACACTTCCATCCCCAACGGGAAGGCTGGCCTCATCGAGAGAATCAAGAGCAACACTGCTGTAAGCCACTCTCAGACACTTTCGGGCATAGGCGACGACTGCGCCGTGCTTGACTACGGAAGCGCCGACACTCTGGTAAGCACCACAATTTTCGCCGAGGGAATCCATTTCGACCTCACATACACACCCATCATGCACCTTGGATACAAGGTGGTGGTGGCGGCCATCTCCGACATCCTGGCCATGAACGGCACACCGCTCCATGTATCGGTGGCCATGGCAGTAAGCAACAAGGTGATGCAGAAACACATCCTGGAATTTTACGACGGAGTGCACAGCGCATGCGCACAGTACGACATCGACCTCATAGGCGGCGACATCACCACAGCCCGCTCGGGAGTCACAATAGCCGTTACAGCCATGGGCGAGGCATTCGACAACGAGATAGTATACCGCAACGGCGCACAGCCCACCGACCTGATATGCGTAACCGGCGACCTGGGCGGAGCTTACATGGGACTTCAGCTGCTCGAAAGAGAAAAAACTCTCTTCAGCGCCAATCCCGAGCAACAGCCTCAGCTGCAGGGCCACGACTATATACTGCGCCGTCAGCTGCGCCCCGAAGCTCAGACCGAACTGCTCAAATACCTGAAGGCCAAGGACGTAACTCCCACATCAATGATAAGCGTGGCCAGCGGACTGGCATCAGAGATAATGAACATCTGCCGCGCCAGCCAGATGGGATGCGAGATATTTGAGGAGAGAATCCCCATAAATCCCGACACCGAGAAGATGGCCAAGGAGTTCAACATCAACCCTATAGTAACCGCGCTAAACGGAGGCGAAGACTACGAGCTGCTGTTCACAATTCCGCTCAGCGAATACGAGAAAGTGAAAAACAACGACTTCTTCTCGATAATCGGCTCCATCAACAAGGCCGGGCAGGGCAGCAACATTGTACTGAAAGACGGCTCGATAATTCCGCTGGAGCCTTCGCTCAATAGTCAGACTTTCCAAAACTCCTAATCATGACAGGCGACAAGGTAGAGCCAATAATAAAAGTGGGCATCGGAACGTTCCGAAAAGTAACCTACACCAAAAACGGCGAGAGCCATGTGGTGACCCCACAGGACTGCGACATCAGAATCAGGCAGCAGAAAGGCGAGTACATCGAAATCTCGGATGTGGAGATAGGCATCCAATTCCACTGGAGGCAGAGGGAGGCGCAGAGATTCGAGGGCGACATGGAATTTCGCAATGTGGACGGCAATGTGCTGGTAATAAACATCATAAAGCTGGAAGACTACATTACGAGCGTGATATCATCGGAGATGAACGGCGACAATCCGCTGGAGCTCCTGAAAGCCCACGCAGTAATATCACGCAGCTGGCTGATGGCGCAGATATCGCAGACAGAGCTGGAAGGCGAGAAAATAATAACCGACAGCGAAATCATCACCTGGTACGACCGCGACTCCCACAGCATGTTTGATGTATGCGCCGACGACCACTGCCAGCGATATCAGGGCATCACCCGCGCCCACAATCCCAACGTGCGCCTGGCCATAGAGCAGACACGCGGAATGATGCTTACCTACGAATACGAGGTATGCGACGCGCGATTCTCCAAATGCTGCGGAGGACGGAGCGAGCTTTTCGAAAACTGCTGGCAGCCAGTGCATTTCGATTATCTGGAATCGGTGGAATGTCCATACTGCGATACCCACGACGAGGAGCTTCTAGCCAAGGTGCTCAACAGCTACGACCTGGCCACCAAGAACTTCCACAACTGGACAGTAAAGCTATCTCCGCACGCCATTAGCTGCCTGATAAAAACAAAAACCGGCCACGACCTGGGCGACATCACCGACCTCACACCGCTGGACCGCGGACCATCGGGCCGTATCACAAGGCTGAAGGTAACAGGAACCAAGAAAACCATGACATTCGGCAAGGAGCTGGAAATAAGGCGCATACTCAGCGACACCCATCTCTACAGCTCGGCATTTGATGTGGAGAAAGACGGCCAGCAGTTCATACTGCACGGCTGGGGCTGGGGCCACGGAGTAGGAATGTGTCAGATAGGCGCGGCGGTAATGGCAAGCCGGGGATTCAAGTACGACGAGATCCTGAGCCACTACTACCCGAAGGCCCAACTAACAAAAATGTATTAGCTATGAAAAAACACCCGGCCCAATGGGTGCCCACGCTATATCTGGCCGAGGGCATACCATACACAATAGTAAACGTGCTGAGCGCCATACTCTTCAAGCTGAAGGGCATGGACAACGACATGATAACCCTCTATACGGTATGGATGTCGCTGCCCTGGACCATCAAGCCGCTGTGGAGCCCGCTGGTGGAGATGATAAAGACATCAAGATTCTGGGTGATAGCGTGCCAGATGATAATGGGCGGCGCACTGGCCTCCATAGGCATCACCCTGGACAGCGAGAGCTGGCTGATGTACTGCATGACGGCGCTCTGGCTGGTAGCATTCATGTCGGCCACACACGACATAGCCGCCGACGGATACTACATAGAAGCCCTCAACGAGGAGCAGCAGTCCATGTGGGTGGGCATCAGGAGCTCATTCTACAAGATAGCGGTGCTCATGTGCCAGGGCGGAATAGTGATGCTGGCCGGCCACTTAGAAAAAACATACGGAATCGACTCGGCGTGGAAAACATCGTTCTGGGTATTAGCTGCCATGATGGCGGCATTTGGAGCGTATCACATATTTGCCATGCCGGCCACCGGGAGGCAGGTATCAGCTAATGGCGAACAGAGATCCATGGCGCATCTGCTGAAAACCTATTTCTGCAAGAGCCGCATAGGACTTATAATCGCATTCCTGCTGCTATACAGGCTGGGCGAATCGCAGCTGAGCAAGATAGCGCCGCTCTTTCTGCTCGATGGCGCCGACAAGGGCGGACTGGGCCTGAGCACCGAGAGCCTGGGCCTCATCAACGGCACATTCGGAGTAATATCCATGCTGGGCGGAGGCATACTGGGAGGCATACTCATAGCCCGTCAGGGACTGGGCAAGTGGATGATACCAATGATACTGGCGCTCAATGTTCCCGATATATTCTACGCCATAATGTCGTGGTGCCATGTGCAGAGCCTCGCGGCCATAGCATCCATGGTGAGCGTGGAGCAGTTTGGCTACGGATTTGGATTCGCGGCCTACTCGGTATTCATGCTCCGCATCAGCAAGGGCGAATACAACACCGCGCATTACTCCATATCCACAGCATTCATGGCGCTGGGCCTCATGCTGCCGGGCATGGCGAGCGGATACATACAGCAGATGCTCGGCTACACGGGATTCTTCGTGTGGGTATTGGCCTGCTGCGTGCCGTCCATCATGATAGCCGCAATAGTGAGGAAACGATTCGGAAACGAGCTAAACAACTAAGATTTATTTTATTACAGCTAATACCATGGCAGAAAACACCAACACAAGCGAACAGAAGCCGGCCAAGAAGCCATTCCGCTGGAAAAGGCTCCTTGCAGTACTGCTGATACTGGCAGCGCTGATGGGCGCCGTGCAGTATGTTGGCTATTACTGTGCCGTTCCGCTGCTCAAGGAGCACATCTGCCAGGCCGTCAACAAGAAAAGCAAGGGCCTATATACCATGGACTTCAGCGACCTGAAAATCAACTTCATAGGTCAGGAGATAATACTTGAGGATTTTCAGCTGAAGGCCGACACATCGGTATACCTGCGCCGCATAGACGAGGAGCAGTACAACAAGGCCATCTACAACATCTCGGTCGACAAGCTGGAAATCAAGCACATAGGCCTCAAATCATTCTTCTCGAAAAACGAGCTCTACATCAAGGCCATCAATATGACCAGCCCCGTAATAAGACTCGTGGGCAAGCCCGACAAGAGCAAGGGCGGCAAGGCCAAATACGACGCCGTGCACACCGACCTGTATCCGCTGCTGAAACCATACTTCAATTCGCTGAATATCCGCAGGATAGGCATCACCGACGGATTCTTTGATTTCCACATGAGAATCCACGACAACGAGGAGCAGTTCGGTATCAGCAAGATAGACATCAATCTCCGCAACTTCTATCTCGACGAGGAAAAATTCCTGAAGCGAAACCAGTTTTTCTATTCCGACATAATAGAACTGGGCAGCAACAACTATGTAATCAACATGGCCGACAGCATCCACAAGCTGACAGCCGAAAAGCTGGAAATCAGGACATTGGACTCGTCGATAAACGCCATAAACGTGCGCATGACCGCCGACAGAACGCGCTACACCCAGAAAAACAAGTTCGACATCTCGCTCAAGGAAATCTCCCTGAACGGGCTCGACATATCGCGCGCTTATTTCCAGAAAGACGTGTCGCTCAGCAATGTTACCATCAAGGAGCCCACCATAAAATTCTATCAGGGCGGCAAGGTAAACAAGGAAACCAAGAAATTTGAGGCCAGTCAGGACGGCTGGTATTCGCTGATACGAGGCACGCTCCACAGCATCTCCATCGACAGCATGCAGATAGACGGCGCGCAGCTCTCGCTATACAAGCCCCTCGTAACGAGCAAGCCAATATACAACGTGGGCAATGTAAACATACTGATGGAAGGATTCATGCTCGACTCGCTGGCCCACCGCAACAAGAACAAGATCCTCTATTCCAGCGACATGACCGTAATCCTGAACGACTATCACATGCTGCTGCCCGACAAGCTGCATCAGCTGACAGCCCAAAACCTGATGGTGAGCACCAAGACACAGATAGTGCACGCCGACAAGATAAACATCCGCCCATCGAGATACGTGACCGATTCTACCGAGAAAACCATGAACATATCGATCCCGATGCTCGAGATGAGCGGCCTCGACATGAAAAAGGCCTACAACACTCGCGACTACGAGATAGGATCGCTCAAGATCCTGAATCCCAACATAAACACCACCAGCTACATAGACAGCGTGCAGGAGGCCAATCACCAGCGCCGGCCCAAGGCCAGACTGCTGACAGCCCTGAGCGACGAATTCTTCCACTCGCTCCGCATCCACAACCTGAGCATCTACAAGGGCCGTGTGGATATCACATCCAAGGCATACATACAGCAGGACAGCCTCACGCTATCGGGCAAGCTCTCGCTCCACATAGGCAACTTCACGGTAAACTCATCCACGCTAAAGGACGAGATGATTCCGTTCCGCACCAGCAGCGTAAAGATCAACCTGGAAGACGCCATAGTGAAACCATCGCGCAGCCTCCACACCATGCGCTGCGAAAACCTCACCGTGGATACCCGTCACGACAATGTTACCATCAACAACCTGACCTACACAGCCAAGAGCGACACAAGCCTCATACAGCAGCTGCGACGCTTAGGCAAGCACTCCGTAATGGATATCAGGATAGCTAAAACAGAATTTACACAGGCCGAGCTGATAGAGGCCATTTACCACGGACGCATAAACATAGAGAAAGTAAAGATAAGCAATCCGCAGTTCCAGATGAGCCTGTTCCCACAGCTGAGGGTTCCAAGAGATTCTGTATCAGCTGATAGCATACCAACTACGGACAGCGCCGCCGTGGCCATGAGAGACTCGCTGCTGATGAGATACAGCAACCTGGAAAAACTGGCAGTAAAAGCCATGCCGACTGAGCTATCGCTAATAAAGATAGACACCCTGCAGACCGACAGCAGCCTGATAAAATTCCTGGTGAAGGACACCCTGCAAAACATAATCACTGGCACAGCGTCGGATTTCAGGCTCAGCATCAACGGATTCTATTACAACCGCGACAGCATATCGCCCGAGGCCAATATCATGCTGGCTAATGGCTATATATTGGATATCAACAACTTCCAGTTTATGCTGCCCGACAAGACCCACATCGTGCGCACCGGAAACATCAACGTGGATACCTACAAGGGCCTCATAAAATCCAACGTGGTGAGCATCGCCCCGCTGGACAGCGCAAGCGCCAAGGACCGCCGGCAGATAATAGCGTACTGCCCCGAGCTCAAGATTACGGGCGCCGACTTCGCAACTTTTAACCGGACAGGAATCCTTCCGCTCGACAGCTGCTCTATTAATAATAGTGTGGCCATGGTAATAACGCCATTAGCTGCCCAAGACAAAAAAACTGAGCAGAGAGACTCCACAAGAAAACTGCCCGGACTTTTCACGGGCCTCCACATAAACTCGTTCAGCAGCATCAACAACAAGGTATCGATGCAGAAAGAGGACGGCACGCCGGTGATGAACCTCGGTTTTGATTTCAGCTGCCAAAACCTGAGCGTAGACAGCAGCAACATAGCGCGAAACAGGCATTACGTAGCATTCGACAGCACATACCTGAATGTGGACGACTTTCTGATGAGGATCAAGGACAACGAGCTGACTGTAAAGAACATACACCAGGACGGCGACACGCTGAGGATAGCCCGGGCAAGTTTCCACAATCCCGACGACAGCATCAAGAATCATTACGAGGCCGATATGGTGGAGATCACCAGGCCCGACTATGAGAAACTGGCGTTTGAGCGTACCCTGAGCGCACATTCCATATACATCCAGAATCCATTGGCATACCTGCTCACGGGTCAGCCCAAAAAGAAGAAGGCAGCTGATGGCCAGGCCAATGCCAAGAAACCTTGGAGCATAATGATTGACACGCTGAGATCCGACGGCGCGCGCATTCATCTGGACCGCAGGCTAAAGGACAAGCCCGACCTCGATTTCCCGAACATGGACTTGATGGCTGTGGGAATAAACACCGATACGGAACACGAATCGGCATGGCCGGCCGACAAGATTTCGGCCGGAATCAACAATTTCACCTACAAGCTGAGAGATACCGTAATGCGTTTCCATTTTGGACGTGTGGAGCTCGACCCAATACATCAGGTGTTTGTGGCCAATCAGGTGGACTCCCGCCCCAGTGTGGGCAGATACGACTATTACAAGCTATACGACACCCGCCGAAGCGCCAACTTCCTGAACTGCAAGAAGATGGTGGGCTACGGATTCAACATCATTGATTTTGTAAGGACGATGAAAATGGATGTGAGGAGGCTCGATGTGGATGGTTTCGCATTCCTGAGCTACGACAACAAGGCAATGCCTCTGGACAGCACTGCCAAGCCAAACCTCCACAAATACGTTTTCTACAAGCTGCCCATCAAGGTAAAGGTGGATACCACCGTGGTGCGCAACGCATTTATAGAGATGGAGACTCTGAGCCCGGAAGTAGGAACTCCGGGAGTGCTGACTCTCAACAACATAAACGGACGCGCATACAATTTTACCAACGATTCGGCCGACCTGAAGAAAGACTCAAAAGTCTGGATAGCCGGCAGCGGTCTGCTGATGAACCAATCGAAGGTGTACGCCAATATAATGTATGATCTCAATACGCCCAACGAGGAGTTTATCTGCAACTTCAAGGCCGACAGTATCTACCTGCCGATACTGAATCCGTTTCTTGAAAACGGAATCTTCGCCAAGGTGGACGACGGCGTATTGCAGAATGGAGTGGTGTATTTCAAGAGCGACAACATAGAATCGCGCGGAGAATCGCAGCTGATATACCGCGACCTGAAATTCTCGCTCAACAAGAAGGACAGTGTTCAGGTGAAGCGCCGCGGATTCCTGTCGTTTTTAGCTAATACAGTACTCCGCACCAAGAACACCAAGAAAATCGGCTACATCTACACCCGTCCCGATACCACCAGGAGTTTTGCCGGATACTGGATGTCGTCGCTGTTATCCGGTGCCCGCAGCACAGTAGGTTTCGAGAGCAAGGAGCAGAAACACGACCGCAAGCTCGGCCGCAAGCTCATCGACGCCGTTACAAGGAAAAAGGCAAAGGAAAGCTATATCCTTGAAACGCCTGATTACGAGGAGATGGAGAGATGAGGAGAGTGGAGAGTGGAAAGTGGAAAGATTAAAGATTAAAGATTAAAGATTAAAGACTAAAGACTAAAACTCGAAAAAATGAAATACTTCTTCATAGGAATAGCCGGCGCGGGAATGAGCGCCATCGCACAATATCTGGCCGGGAAGGGCCACAAGGTGGAAGGCTCCGACAGAGTTTTCCTGAAGCCCGAGGGACAAGACTCAAGGCAGAAACTTGAGGCCGAGGGCATCATCTGCCACGCCCAGGGCGAGACCACACCAGCCTTGGACACCGATTTCGTGGTAGTATCCACCGCCATCGAGGACACCGTACACGAATACAAATTCGCCAAGGACAACGGCATAAAGACAATCCACAGAAGCGACCTTTTGGCTGAGATCTGCGACCATAACCGCACCATAGCAGTATCGGGTACATCGGGGAAATC
Source organism: Bacteroidales bacterium (assembly GCA_045640025.1). GTDB lineage: Bacteria > Bacteroidota > Bacteroidia > Bacteroidales > UBA3824 > UBA3824. The sequence continues at coordinate 3,192 of JAZUEG010000471.1, read as the reverse complement.
AACCACAACGGCGATGATTTACAGCGTGTTGGAATATTGTGGCTTCTCCCCCAGTCTCATCACCGGTGCGGGATTGGCCACGCTTCAGGAACAGGGCAAGATAGGAAACGCCGCCGTCGGAAAATCCGACATCCTTGTAATCGAGACCGACGAGAGCGACGGCACAATCGTGAAATATCATCCCGAGATTGGCCTCGTGCTCAACATCGACCGCGACCACAAGGAGATCCCGGAGCTGATACCGCTGTTCGAGACATTCTGCCAGAACACAAGGAAAACCGTAATCGTGAATCTCGACAACGAGCGCAGCCGAAGCCTCTCAAGAAAGCACGGCCACGATTTCAGCGCCAAGACCGAGTGTGACAAATTTTCACAGACTATGGAAGGAATAAGTTTCGTATTGGACGGCACAGAATTCAAACTCTCACAGATAGGCCGTCACAATATGGAAAACGCATTGGCCGCTATAAAAGTAGCAAGGATTTTCGGCATAAGTGATAATAAAATATCAGAAGCATTATCGAAATACACAGGAATTTATCGCAGAAACAGAATTCTTGCCTCGAAAAACGGTGTAACACTTATGGACGATTTTGCCCACAATCCAGCCAAGATAAGCGCCTCGGTATCAGCCTGTCAGGATATTTCGGAGAGAGTGATAGCGTGGTTTCAGCCTCACGGATTTGCGCCAAGCCGTCTGATGAAAGACGAACTTATCGCCGACCTCACAAAACTGCTCCGTCCACAGGACATAATAGTTTTCTCTAAAATCTATTACGCCGGTGGCACCGCCGACCAGAGCATTTCAGCCAAGGAATTCGCCGACGGCCTCTCCGCAAACGGCAAAACCGCAATCTACATAGAGGACAGACCCTCTCTCCTACCCTACCTGAAAACCACCGCCAAACCCGGCGACATCATCCTGCTGATGGGCGCCCGCGATCCGTCATTAGCCAGCTTCGCAGAAGACGTGAAAAACTACATATTTTCATAGAACACAGATAACGCAGATCAGGCGGATTTTCGCAGATATTATTTTCATCTAAAAAAATCCGCGCTAATCCGCTCCATCCGCGTCATCCGCGTTCCATTTACCACAAAAAAAGGGGAAGACTGCTGAGGTCCTCCCCTTTTTGTATTATCTTTTTGGATATAGAAGACTACTCCATAGCGGCTTCCATCTCCTCGGTAACTACGAGGTTGTGGTAAACTGCCTGTACATCGTCGTCATCCTCGAAAGCCTCAATCATCTTGAGTACAGAAACGCCAGAAGCGGTGTCGAGCTCCTTCATATTGTACTCAGCGGCGATTCTCTGGAGAGAAGCGTTTGTGGTCTCGATCTTGGCCTCATCAAGAGCCTTTGTGAAACCAGCGAAACCTTCCATAGAGGTGTAGCAAACGAGAGTCTTTGTGCCCTCCTCCTCGTCCTCTACTACATCGTCGAAGTCGTCAGCGCCAAGCTCGATAAGCTCCATCTGGAACTCATCAACATCCTTGCCAGCTGGTACGTTGAGAGTTACAACGCCCTTGCGGTCGAATACTGAAGAAAGTGAGCCGTTGGTGCCGAGAGTACCGTTTCTCTTGTTGAAGATAGAACGTACAGAAGCAACAGTACGGTTGTTGTTGTCGGTGAGGCACTCGATGAAAACAGCTACACCACCAGGAGCGTAGCCCTCGAATGTAACCTCAGTATAGGTAACGCCGTCGCCGGCAGACTTAGAAATAGCACGCTCGATATTATCCTTAGGCATTGAAACACCCTTGGCGTTGTTGATAGCGGTACGGAGACGTGGGTTGCCGTCTGGGTCTGGGCCGCCTTCCTTTACTGCAACTGCGATTTCCTTGGCAATGCGAGAGAACATTGCTGAACGCTTGGCGTCCAATGCACCTTTCTTTCTCTTAATGGTAGACCATTTATTATGTCCTGACATATTCTAATTAAGATTTTATGTTTTTAATAAAACTATTTTACGTATTTGGCCACAAAAATAAGAAATATTCTTTTACAGATAAAATATTTTTAATGAATTTTTGCATCTCCCCCATCAGAAAATATCACAAAAAAAGGGACACGGAGATTAATCCGCGCCCCAATCAGGAAATTGCCGTCCCAAAATCCGTTGCCAGATTATTTGCTTGGATTGTAGGTGTTCTCAATCACCATGTAGCTTCTTTCCTCGCCATGCTTCTCGTCAAGGATTCTTACGATAGCATTGTTTACCAAAGTCTTTGCCCACTGGAAAAGGTTGAAATGTCTCTCCTCAACGCCTGTGTTCTTGGCAAAAGACAAGTTAATTTTAATTGTTCTCATGATTCTTAAATAAATTTAAAGTTTTATTAATAAAAGTTGTTGTATATGTAATCTCTGTTTTGATTACGTTGCAAAGATAGAAAGGTATTTTTAATTGTGCAAATTTTTTTGTAACTTTTTTTTCAAAAAATTTCAACCAAGCAATATTTTATGATATTTTTCGAGCATTACATAAGATATATTTCTCAGCTACAGATATTTGTATTGTATTTTTTTCAGCTAATGGCAAAATTATTTTCATTACAGCTGATGGCCACACATATTTCCACGCCATTAGCTGCCCAAAACCAAACACCGCCAAGCGATAAAAAACTATAAGACAAAAAAAAGGACCTGGAAATTAATCCAAGTCCCTTTTAGATTAGAGTTGCTAACACAAATCTGTTGCCAGATTATTTGTTGGGAACGTAAGTGTTCTCGATCACCATGTAGCTTCTCTTCTCATCATGCTTCTCGTCAAGGATTCTTACGATAGCATTGTTCACCAAAGTCTTTGCCCACTGGAAAAGGTTGAAATGTCGCTCCTCAACACCAGTATTAGCATTAAAAGACAAATTAATTTTAATTGTTCTCATGATTCTTAAATAAATTTAAAGTGTTAATTAATAAAGTTGTTGTTGATGTATTCGGTGTTCTGAATACATTGCAAAGATAGACACGTAATTTTATTTGTGCAAATTTTTCTATAATTATTTTAAAAAAATTTATTCGCCATTAGCTGAAATAATAAAAAACATATCAGCTAATGGCGCAAAAATCTATAATACAGATACTTGTATTGATGTTTTGGAGGTAAATACCAAAGTTGTTAAATTTTGTTAAATATTCAGATTTTATCATATAAAGCACTGTAATTTTTGTATTTTATTATGTATTAGCTA
>JAZUEG010000470.1:0-4744 GCA_045640025.1 Bacteroidales bacterium | reverse complement strand
AGCAGAGCTTCGGCGACCTCTACACCAAGATAGGCCCATACGCCGCCTTTGCCATGAAGGCCACTTCCAAGATGGTGAGCGATACTATTTACGGCCGCGACCATACAGGCCACTATGATTCCAGCAAGGACCCCTCGCCTCAGGGGCAGGCTTTCAACCAGAGCTTCATCAACAGCCTGCGCCAGTACGACGTGGGCGCCGCGTTCGGCATCGGATACAGCACATCGCTGGGCAGGAGCAATGTTGATGTGTTCATAGAGGCCAGCTACAGGTTTGGATTCTTCTCTGTGGAGGATAAGCCAAAGACCAAGGCCGACGCCCTCCGCAACCAGATTTTCTCGCTCAGGGGTGGCTTCTTCATTGTAAACAACCGCCGATCATCCACATACCGCCGCCGATGAAGACCTTAGCCAGATATATTATCATATTAGCGGCGCTTATGTCACTGTATCAGCTGAAACAGGCATCTGCCCAGCAGTACACGATGAAGGGCGGGGCCTCTATAGGATCGGTGTCGGTGCCTCCGCGCGATGCGGCCGATAAGTCGGGCTCCATGGTCAACTATTACTGGGAGCTCAACTACGGGCTCAGGTTCAAGCGTTACAGGTTTGTGACCGCCGGACTGGCCTATCTGGGCGCCGGATGCACATTCCATTACAACTATCAGCCCACCGGCTATGTGGCCCCATACGATGTGCGAGTAAGGTTCAACAACGTTCTGGTGCCTATAAAATTCCAGGTTCAGCAGGAGCAGCGCAAGAGGGCGAGGATGTATTTCTTTGCCGGAATGGCGCCCGGATGGATGTTCAACGAGGACCGCACCATGCAGATAGAGACCCTCTATGTGGAAGACGCAAGCTCGCCCAACCTGCTGAAACCGGCACAGCCTGTGCAGGTGGAGGCATACCTGAAGCGCAACAACATTCCGTCGTGGACTCCCAAGAAGTTTCAGAACTATCTGCTGGGCGGTGTGGGAGTGTATTACAAGCACGTGGTGCTGGATGCTACCGCATACGTATCCACTTTCAAGGACTACAAGGAGTTTCTGGCTCCGGTATCGTTCAATTACGGATTTCTGCTCTGCATAGGCTATCAGGTATCGCGCGACACCAAGAAGATGTGGTAACCAACCAACCTTACAAATCATGACAAGACGTATACTCCTTATATTATTAGTATTATCTGCATTTCAGCTGAAACAGGCATATTCGCAGGCCCCATTCCAGAGCAGGCCCACTGCCATCACCATTCCGCGAAACAACTTTGAGCTGTCGGTATTCTCGCCCATGAGATACGGATGCGGCAAGAAGACGGAGGTATTTTCAAGTGTATTAGCTGACTGGAAACTCCCAAACCTGGGCCTCAAGCACCTATGGAAGCACAAGCCCGTGCGCGACGGCGAGGGTTTCTTCAAGGAGAGGGACATATATTTTTCCACTGTACACAATATCGACTATCCCACAATGTTCTACAAGACGGTGCAGAAACAGAAACCGTCTTACATATCAGATACTTGCACAGTGCCCAATGTGATAACCATGCGCAATGAGCTGAGGGTATCGCTGATGCTGAAGAAGAAGACCACCTGCGATCCCGCCAACTTTTTCCTGACATTGAGGGCCGGCGTAAAAAACTCGTTCAAGATAAAGAAAGACGCCACCATGCCGCCTGTCGACCGTCAGCTCTGGTACCGCGAGAGCGTGGTGTGCCTCGATACCATTGTCTGGTTTGCAGGTGCCGACCTCGATATCCACATCACCGACAAGCTGAATCTCCTGGTGGACGCCGACTTCTATTCCGTGGACTGGAACGTGAAGGACTGGAGCGGCGAAAACAAGATTTTCGTGTACGGATATTTCGGAATGAAGGGCAATGTGATGCTGGAGGGCGGCGTAAAGCTGATGTACGGTACGGTGATGGATGATTTCAAGCTGATGGCATTGCCGATGGTAGACGCGTCTTATTTCTTCGGAATAAAAAAGAAACGTGATGTTGGCCTATTTGGAAATTAATTTTTTTTATATATTTGGGGCAAAATACCTAAACGAATTGTATGGAGCGAAAAATAGAATTAGACAATCTGAATCCTGTTGATTTTTACGGAGTTAACGAGCAGCGCCTCGAGCTGGTGCGCTCGCTGTTTCCCAAGATAAAGATCGTGGCGCGCGGCAATGCCCTCAAGGTGATGGGCGAGACCGCCGAGATAGAGCGTTTCGAGACTCTGCTGGCCAAGATCAAGAAACACTATACCACATACAATTCGCTTACGGAGAGCCAGTTTGAGAGTCTTCTCTGCAACGACGATACTCAGGCATCGCTCACTGCCGGCGGCGGCGATACCATACTGTTCTCCACATCAGGCCACCCCATAAAGCCGAGAACCGCTACTCAGGTGCGCATGGTGGAGGAGTTCGACCACAGCGACCTCATGTTTGCCACGGGCCCTGCCGGCACGGGAAAGACTTTCCTTGCGGTGGCATTAGCTGTAAAAGCCCTGAAATCGGGAGCAGTGCGCCGTCTGATACTCTGCCGCCCCGCGGTGGAGGCCGGCGAGAAGATTGGTTTTCTGCCCGGCGACATGAAGGAGAAGCTCGATCCATATATGCAGGCTCTATACGACGCGCTCAACGAGATGATTCCTCAGCGCCGTCTGGAGGATATGATAGAGGACCGCATAGTACAGATAGCGCCATTAGCTTTTATGCGCGGACGCACTCTGAGCGATGCCATTGTGATACTCGATGAGGCTCAGAATGCTACCGTAAGCCAGCTGAAAATGTTCCTGACCCGTATGGGCGAGCACAGCAAATTCATAGTGACCGGCGACGAGACTCAGATAGACCTTCCAAAGAAATCTGACTCCGGCCTGGTGCACGCGCTCAAGATCCTGAAAGGCATCAAGGGAATATCCTTCATCAGCTTCGACAGGGCCGATGTGGTGCGCCACAAGCTCGTAAAACGCATCATCGAAGCCTATGAGGGATAAAAAAATTACGAGTTACGAATTACGAATTACGAATTCGTTGATTGATGATTCTTTGAAAAATCAAAAATTAAAAATCGAAAATCAAAAAATATTAATATAAAAAGACATGTCAAAAGCATTAACAAGTACTGACTTCAATTTCAATGGTCAGGTAAGTGTTTATCACGGCAAGGTACGTGATGTATATAATATCAACGACGACAAGCTCGTAATGGTGGCTACCGACAGAATCTCTGCCTTCGATGTGGTATTGCCAAAGGGTATTCCTTTCAAGGGCCAGATTCTCAACCAGATAGCAGCCAAGTTCCTTGACGCTACCAGCGATATCGTTCCCAACTGGAAGATGGCTACTCCCGATCCCATGGTAACAGTGGGCAAGAAGGCCGAGCCATTCCCTGTAGAGATGATAATCCGCGGCTACCTTACCGGCAGCAGCTGGAGGGCATACAAGGCCGGCAACCGCGCTATCTGCGGCGTGGCCATTCCTGAGGGCATGAAGGAGCACCAGAAGTTCCCTCAGCCTATCATCACTCCTACCACAAAGGCCGCCGAGGGTCACGACGAGGATATCTCCAAGGAGGACATCATTGCCAAGGGCCTGATATCTGCCGACGACTACGCCAAGATCGAGGAGATTACCTACCAGCTCTTCCAGCGCGGTACAGAGATTGCCGCCAAGCGCGGTCTCATCCTCGTGGATACCAAGTATGAGTTTGGCAAGATTGGCGATACCATCGTGCTCATCGACGAGATTCACACTCCCGACTCTTCACGCTACTTCTATTCTGAGGGCTACGAGGAGCGTTTCGCCAAGGGCGAGCAGCAGAAACAGCTCTCAAAGGAGTTTGTACGTGAGTGGCTGATGGCCAACGGTTTCCAGGGCAAGGATGGCCAGAAGGTTCCTGAGATGACCGACGAGATTGTCAATGGCATCTCTGAGCGCTACATCGAGCTCTACGAGAACATCACCGGCGAGAAGTTCGAGAAGGCCGACGTTTCGTCAGACATCGCCGCCAGAATAGAGCAGAATGTTTCTGCCTACCTGATGGGAAGATAGTCAATTAACAATTAATAATTAATAATTAAAGGGCGTTACTGTGATTATTTCGCAGAAACGCCCTTTTTATGTATTGTACTGATTTACTAATTATTAATTGTTAATTGTTAATTCTTAACTCTTCCTGTTCTCCTCCACGTACTGCGACGGGGAGATGTTGAACTGCTTGGTGAATGCTGTGGAGAAATAGCTCTGCGAATTGAAACCCACCATCTCGGCCACTTCGGCTATCGATACGTCGTTGGCAGTAAGGATCTCGGCGGCTTGTTTAAGCCTTATTATGCGGATAAACTCGTTTGGATTCTGCCCGGTAAGGTTCTTGAGCTTCCGCTGAAGGTGTCCGCGGCTTATTCCAACTTCCTCGGCCAGGGTCTCCACCGATAGTTTGCTGTCCGACATCCGTTTCTTGATTACCGATGTCACCTTTTTCAGGAGGTCGCGGTCGGGAATGGTGATTCCGGCCTGCTCGGTCTCAAAACCTATGTCGTTGCCGAATTTTTCGCGGAGAGTTTTTCTCAGCTCCAGTAGTTTCTCTATCCTCACCATCAGGTGCTTGGGGTTGAATGGCTTGGGGATGTAGCTGTCGGCGCCGGTCTCCAGGCCCTCTATGCGCTGCTCCTCGCTCGATCTTGCGGTCAGCATTATTACCGGGATGTGGCAAGTCTCGATGTCGGTTTTCAGGGTGCGGCACAATTCTATTC
>JAZUEG010000469.1:0-2770 GCA_045640025.1 Bacteroidales bacterium | reverse complement strand
GTGAATCCCAATGGCGTTGAGAATCCCATCGTGAAACAGATCAGGCTTTTTGCCGACAATCTCAAGCGTCTCTTTCCCGATATTCCCATCGACTTCTATGACGAGCAGTACACATCCAAGCAGGCTGTTTCTGTCATGGTGGCAGGCAATTTCGGAAAAAAATTCCGCGCAACAAAAGGAAACACTGACAGAATGGCAGCGGCACTCATTTTGCAGGGATGGATGGAGGAGAATTCATAATTCTTAAATTGTAATAAATTAAAAAATCAAAAATAAAAATGATATTACCAATTAGCATTATAGGATCTTCTGTTTTGAGGAAGAAGGCCGAGACTATCAGCAAGGATTATCCTGAGCTTCAGAAGCTTGTAGCTGATATGTTTGAGACAATGTACAAGACCGAGGGCGTGGGACTTGCCGCTCCCCAGGTAGGTCTGGCCATCCGCCTTTTTGTAGTGGACGCCGCTCCAATGACCGACGACGACAACGATACTTTCACCAAATCGTTCAAGCGAGCATTCATCAATCCCGAAATCATCGAATATTTCGGCAGCGATGTCAATTACAACGAGGGCTGCCTCTCGATACCAGGTCTCCATGAGGACGTAAAACGTCCCGACGGAGTTAAGATCCGCTATTACGACGAGAACTTCGAGCTCAAGGAGGAAACACTTACCGGAGCCTGCGCGCGCGTGGTTCAGCACGAATACGACCACCTCGACGGCATTCTCTTCACCGACAAGGTGGGACTTCTGCGCCGTAAGATGATCAAAAACAAGCTCGCCAATATCTCGAAAGGTAAATTCGAGCACACCTACAAGGTGAAAATGGGATAATTAATTAGTATTAACCAAAATAAAAACTCAGACATTATGAATTTCGAAAAAACTTCAAATCCTGCGTTCTCTACCAGCCGTTTTAAGGAGGCTATCAACAACTTCGCAGGTACCGGTCAGATGACCGTAAAGGGCACAGCCACCAAGTCGCTCCTTCTTCTTGCACTGGCTTTCCTTACAGCCACCATCACATGGAAACTCGTAGGAGTAGGCAGCTCGGCAACAACCCCTCTCATGATTATCGGCGTTATCGGTGCATTGGTCTCGGCCATCGTTTGCTGCGTCAAGCAGGACAAGGCCTACATCTGGGCCCCTGTATACGCTCTCTTCGAGGGTCTCACACTCGGCGCCGTTTCGGCAATGTTCTCATATTTGGTACATGGCATTGTGCCAATGGCGCTTTTCCTTACCCTGGCTATTACAGGAGTGGTATTTGCTTGTTACCATTTTGGCGTGCTCAAGGCCAGCAACACCTTCATCAAGGTAATCACATACGCCACAATGGGTATCGGTGCGTTCTATCTGATCGCCATGATACTCAGACTGTTCGGTGTTGATATCAGCCCTATGGGCATGGGCGGTTTTGGCATCGTTATCCAGCTCGTGATAGTAGCCATCGCCGCATTGAACCTCGTGCTCGATTTCAAGACCATCGAGGATGGAGTTAATCAGGGAGCTCCTGCACAGTTCGAGTGGTACGCATCATTCGGTCTCATGGTAACCCTCGTATGGATCTACATGGAGATTCTCCGTCTCCTGCTCATCATCGCAAATGCCAGCAGAGACTAATTTTGTTTCGTATCAGCTGCACTGATACATAATACCACACAAAAACGGCGGTCCAGGAAAATTTTCCGGGACCGCCGTTTTTCGTATTTTTTTTCTGGGCAGCTAATGGCGTGATATTCTACTTGCTAATCCAGATACTTGAGAATGATTTCCCTGTCGGCCGGCACGAGGTCCAGCTTAAGTGCCTCCTCCTTGGTGAAATAGCCCGAGCTCCAGTGCTCCTTGAGCTCTATCTCTCCCTCCAGAAGTTCTATCATGAACGGGTAAAGCTCTATCTGGAATTTGGTGTAGTCGTATGTGATGGGCATCAGCTCCTTCAGGATAATAATCCTTACTCCGAGCTCCTCGTCCCATTCGCGGTGCAGGCAGTCGCTCTCAAACTCGTTTTCCTCAACCTTTCCGCCGGGAAACTCCCAGTAGCCGCCCATCTGTTTGGCTATCGGGCGCTGGGCCATGAAATACTTGTCGCCCCGTTTTATTATTCCGCAAGTTACTTTTATCATTTTGGGTGTGGGTGTTTTTTTATTTCTTGCTTATGTTCTTCAGTTTCATCTCGTTGGTGTGGTATACCAGCGAATTCTCTGGCACAGAGCTTGTTATCCATACGTTTCCGCCTATTATCGAGCCTTGTCCTATTACGGTTTCGCCGCCCAGGATAGTGGCGTTGGAGTATATTATCACATTGTCCTCCACGGTGGGATGGCGCTTGGTGGATGCCAGCTCCTTCCTTACCTGGAGAGCGCCGAGTGTTACGCCCTGGTATATCTTCACGTTGTTTTTGATGATTGTCGTTTCACCTATTACAATTCCTGTGCCATGGTCTATGAAAAAGCTCTCGCCTATCTCGGCGCCGGGATTTATGTCGATTCCGGTCATCGAATGTGCGTATTCGCTTATGAGTCTTGGTATTAGCGGTGCTCCGAGTTTCTTGAGCGAATGGGCTATGCGGTAGGCTGTTATCGCAAAAAATCCTGGATAGGTGATTATCACCTCCTCGATGCTGGCCGATGCGGGGTCGAAATCGCAGATGGCCTTGGCGTCCTTCATCAGCATCTGGTATATCTCGGGCAGGCTCTGCAGAAAACTCATGCAGATATCCTCCATGCTGCTCTTCAGCTCTTTCTTTACGGGCAGCAGCATCGATG
>JAZUEG010000468.1:0-3184 GCA_045640025.1 Bacteroidales bacterium | reverse complement strand
AGTGGATACATGACAATATTGCCGAGTTTGGCGGCGATCCTGACAAGGTGACAATAGCGGGCGAATCGGCCGGAGGAATCTCCGTAAGCATACTCTGCGCGTCGCCACTCTGCAAGGGACTTTTCCGCAGCGCCATCTGCGAGAGCGGAAGCTCATTCTGGCCAGTGGGAACATCGCGCCACGGCAATACCTACATGGTGGACAGCAAGAGCGCCGAGCAGGCCGGTGCCCAGTTCCAGCAGCGCATGAAGGCCAAGAATATGAAGGCTTTACGCGCCATGGATCCTATGAAGATTGTTGACAGCACCGGCTGGGAGGCTTTCTGGCCCGTGGTTGATGGCAAGGTAATCGTTGACGACCAATACAAGATGTATGAGGCCGGCAACTTCAACGATGTCAATATCCTTATCGGAACCAACAGCGACGAGGGCTGTTTCTTCACCGCGCCCACTCCTATCGACCAGTACGAGAACCGCATGAAATGGATTTACGGCGAATATGCCGACCGTGTGCTTCAGCTCTATCCAGCCAGCAATCCAGCCGAGGCCAAGGACGCTCTCTCGGATATTTTCCGTGACGGATCTTTCGCCTGGGGCACATACGCCTGGGCAAATCTCCAGACCAAGAAGTCTGACAAGAATGTGTATCTCTACTATTTTGACCAGAATCCAAAATCCGGCTGGGGCGGCAGCAAGCGTGGCGCCGTTCACGCCGTCGAGATGCAGTTTATCTACAATATGAACCGCGGAAACTTTACTCCAGTGGAGAACTCTATAGCTGATATCATGACCCAGTACTGGATCAACTTCACCAAGACCGGCGATCCCAACGGCGAGAATCTCCCTTACTGGACCAAGTATCAGAAGGATGAGGAGTCGGTAATGAACATCCACAACGGATTCCAGATTACCAAGATTCCAAACAAGCCCCAGCTGGAATTGTTTGAGGAATTCTTCAAGAGTAGAAGAAAATAGGAAGAGATGACTGTAGAGACGGACCGCGGTCCGTCTTCATCCGTGCATCCCCGTAGAGACGGACCGCGGTCCGTCTTCTTCCACGCCGTACGTCTTTTTCCGTGTCGTACGTATCAATCCGTAGAGACGGACCGCGGTCCGTCTCTACAGCGTACCCTAAAAAAAATCCCTCAGGTGAAAATTCTCATCTGAGGGATTTTTTTGTATAATGTATCGCATTTATTATCATTGAGACGCACGGCCGTCCGTCTCTACGGGCGAGCAATTAGTATGCCCTTGCGAATACTACTCTCTGCTTAGAAGGCTTGCCGGTGAGCATATCCACGCCGTCTTCCTGAGGATTGTTCAAAGGAATGCAGCGGATAGTGGCCTTGGTCTCCTCCTTGATGCGCTCCTCGGTCTCGGCTGTGCCGTCCCATGGTGCGAGTACGAAACCGCCCTTGTCGAGAGCCGCCTTGAACTCCTCGTAAGTATCAGCCTTGTAGGTGTGCTGCTCACGGTAGTCGAGGGCCTTCTGGTAAATATTCTTCTGAATCTTGTCCAAGAGGTCAACGATGTAGGCATCAGCTCCCTCTATGGCGATTGTCTGCTTCTCCAATGTGTCGCGGCGGGCCACCTCAACGGTGCCGTTGGCGAGGTCGCGGGCGCCGATGGCCAAGCGTACTGGAACGCCCTGAAGCTCGTACTGGTGGAATTTCCAGCCCGGCTTCTGATTGTCGCTGTCATCGAACTTTACGGTGATGCCCTGAGCCTTAAGAGACTTGATAACAGGCTCTATCTTGTCGTAGATGGCGGCCACCTCTTCCTGCTTCTTGAAGATAGGAACTATAACCACGTGCAATGGGGCTACCTTTGGAGGAAGCACCAAGCCGTTGTCGTCGGAGTGGGTCATGATGAGCGCGCCCATCAGTCGGGTAGATACGCCCCAAGAAGTGGCCCAAACTGTCTCCTGCTTGCCCTCCTTGTTGAGGAACTTTACGTCGAAAGCCTTGGCGAAGTTCTGACCTAAGAAGTGTGATGTACCGGCCTGGAGAGCCTTGCCGTCCTGCATCATGGCCTCTATACAGAATGTCTCCAATGCACCGGCGAAACGCTCGGTAGGAGTCTTAACACCCTTCAGTACAGGAATTGCGAGAACGTTCTCGGCAAAGTCTGCATATACGTTCAGCATCTTCTCGGCCTCCTCGAGAGCCTCTTCCTTGGTGGCGTGGGCGGTGTGGCCCTCCTGCCAGAGGAACTCGGCTGTGCGCAGGAACAATCGTGTGCGCATCTCCCAGCGTACCACGTTGGCCCACTGGTTGATGAGGATAGGGAGGTCTCTGTATGAGTGGATCCAGTTCTTATAAGTGTTCCAGATGATGGTCTCTGATGTTGGGCGTACGATGAGCTCCTCCTCCAGGCGAGCGTTCTCATCCACCACGATGTCCTTGCCGTCCTCGGTGTTCTTGAGGCGGTAGTGTGTGACTACGGCGCACTCCTTGGCAAAGCCCTTTACGTGCTCGGCCTCGCGGGCAAAGAACGATTTTGGGATAAAGATAGGGAAGTAGGCGTTTACGTGACCTGTCTCCTTGAAACGGCGGTCAAGCTCGTCGCGCATTTTTTCCCAGATGGTGTAGCCGTATGGTTTTATTACCATGCAGCCTCTTACTGCCGAATTCTCAGCGAGATCGGCCTGCTGTACGAGGTCGGTGTACCACTTGGAGTAGTCATCGGCTCTCTTGGTTATGAAATCTGCCATTTTATGATGTATGTTTTTTTTATTTCTAATATTCAAATTCTCGTCTGTAGAGACGGACCGCGGTCCGTCTCTACGGCATTATTGATACGGTCCGTCTCTACGGCGCAATATTTTCGATACAAACTGCAAAATTATAATAATTTCGTGAAAAACCTCTATTCGGGGTCGCTTTTTTTTGATTTGTTTCGCTGCCAGATTATCGAGGCCGATGGCATCCAGCCGAGATGCTCGTTTCTGCTGGCCGAAAATTGGATGGCGAAATCGCTGATTCTGAACTCCATTCCCATTCCCAATGTGAGCGGATGGCTTGATATGCCGGCCATTACGCTCAGATAGTCGTTCAGCCGGAACACCGCCGCGCCGTGCAGAATTATCTCCCGTGTCAGCGTGGATTTCTCTATGTCGAGATTTACCGAGCAGCCTTCGGTGGCATGGTAGCTGATACCGCCGTGAATAGTTACCGGCAGCAGGG
>JAZUEG010000467.1:0-6510 GCA_045640025.1 Bacteroidales bacterium | reverse complement strand
GGGGTCGAGATTCTTGCCCGAGCTGCGCTGTTGAGCCACTATATTGTTGCTCTGCTGAGCCTGCTTCTGCTCAAATGTCATATTGTCGATATTCTTGTAGGAGTTCAGACGCTTGGTAGGCACGTATACTGTAATCTTCTGACCCACAGTAAGTCTGTCGCGGTCGATATTGTTCCAGCATTTCAGCTTGGCCACCTTTACATCGTACCAGTTGGCTATGAAACCGAAGGTATCGCCCTGTTTTACGGTGTAGATGAGCTTGGATGTGCCGGCAGGAATTGTGTTGTCGCAAGGCTCTGGCTCACGGTACGATCCGCCGCGGCCGGGATTGCCCTTGGCTGTGGCGTCGCGCTGATATGCGAGCTGATTCTGCGGAGCAAAGAAAATGCTGTCCTGATACTTGTAGATGCTGTCTTCCATGGAGGCGAATCTCACCGAGAAGTCGGCTGGCAGACGCAGCTGCGATGGCCTGATGTCGCCGGGGATTATGTCCTTCTTGTACTGGGGATTAAGCTCGCGGAGCTCGTCGATGGAGATACCCAGAACTCCCGAAACCTGTCCGAAGTGCAGCTTCTTGTGCACCATCACAGTATCGGAATATGTAGGCATATTCACGTTGATGGGCTTGTATCCGTGGGCCTCGTAGTTGTTCATGATGTAATTGACGGCGATGAACGCAGGCACGTATCCACGGGTCTCGGTGGGCAGATATGGATAAATCTCCCAGAAAGTTGTCTTTCCGCCCGAGCGCTTGATGGCCCTGTTCACATTGCCGGGTCCGCAGTTGTATGATGCTATCACGAGGGCCCAGTCGCCGTAGATGGCGTACATGTCCTTCAGGAGCTTGGCAGCGGCCACAGTCTCCTTGTCGGGATCGCGGCGGTCGTCCACGAGGGTTGTCACCTCGAGGTCGTACATCTTGCCGGTGCCGTACATAAACTGCCAGAGACCTGTGGCTCCGGCGCGCGATACCGCACGCGGATTCAATGCGCTCTCCACAATGGTGAGATACTTCAGCTCCAATGGAATGCCCTGCTTGTCGAGCTCCTCCTCTATTCTCGGGAAATAATACTGCGAAAGGCCCAATACCGTGGGTATCAGATATTTGCCACGGCGGATATACATCTCTATCCATTCCTTCACCTTCTGATTGTATACGAGTGGGAATGTGGTAGGAATTTTCTTGAGCTGAGCCTCATAGATGGAATCCGAGAAGAAGACCGGAGTATTCTGCGCCATCAGCTCCCTGGATGTCTCGGCATCGTTGATTGAATTCTTGACATACCAGACAGAAAGCAGGCTGTCGATGCTCTCGTTTACCTGATTTTCCTCTGTCTGAATCTCCGAAAGCGAATTGGAAACCAATGGATCGGAGAGTGTATCGGCATACTGCTCGTATTCGTCGATATCCTGAGCGCAGAGAGTGCCCACGCCCACAAAACAAGCAGATACCAATGATAATAAAAACTTTTGCATAATAATTAGGTGTGTGAAAGAAAATTAATATACCATCAGAACCTTATAGTAAGCCTTGCGCCAAAACTTGGATTCTGATTAGCCATCACGGGGCCCATTGTACAGGGCTCCACGTGGAGAGTAATATCCTCAGATACATCGTAATCGTATAGATGCGCATCCACCACGGCATCAAAAACATTCATCATATACACCAACGCCATGCCCACAAAACAGAGATCCCTGTATCTGCGGTACTTGGTCATGTATCTCACGATATCCGATTCGTTGGTAAGGCCGTGGATAGATACTCCGCCGGTTGTGCTCTTGCCATCGTTCAGCAATACGTGCTCATCGTTTTTCAGCTGGCGGAACCTCGTATTGTAAAAATGTGACACGTATGCCAAAGTGCCTATACCGCCGTATATGATAGGGATTTTCCAGTACTGGCCATTGTAAACCTGACCCGCACCCGGCAGCGCAAACGACAGCCATCCAGCGAGTTTGGGATTCTTGAGCGGCTTGGTGGCCACAGTATCGTCGCTTACATTCTCCTCGTCCACATACACGTAATCATTGCCGCCGGTGGAGATGCGGGCGCGTGTGGAATCGCGGCGCGGTCCACGGTATCCCTGCTGATAAGCCGGATCCTTGGGGTCGAACTCCTCGGCGGGATTGTCTTCCTGGGCCCATGCGCTTACCGGCATCACGAGCCAAATCACAAGTACAGAGAGAATATAACGGATGCTGTTGGCTGTCATATTTATTTTTTTAGCAGCTAATACAGTAAATATTAAAGCTGAATATTGTTCAACAATTGAATGATCTTGTCGTAGTCGTCCTGCGACTTGAGATTGAAAGTGAGCTTGCATGCGCCCTTGCTGTCGAGCTTCAGGTCTACAGGCACACTGAATTTCTTTGAGAAGTTTTTCTTGAGCTCCTTCTGCTCGTCGCTGAGTTTTGGGCGCACGGCCTTCACGATTACCTTCTTGCCCTCGTCGTCGGGATTGGCGTCGCTGCTGCCGTCGTCTTTGCGCTCAAGCTCAAATACATAGCCATCAGGATCCTGAACAAGCTGCTCCACCTGACGGGCTGTGAGTCCGTAGTTGAGCACCTTCTGGAAAAGGTTCATCTGGAGCTCCTGATCGTCAACGCTGATGAGCGGACGTATCTGACCCTCGGTAACAACCTTGTTGCGGAGAGCGGCCTGCATCTGATCGGGGAGCCTAAGAAGACGCAACGTATTAGCTATAGTGCTCCTGCCCTTGCCGAGATTCTTGGAGAGCTCCTCCTGAGTGAGGTGACACTCCTCTATCAGTCGGTTGTAGGTGAGGGCTATCTCTATGGAATTCAGGTTTTCGCGGTGAGTATTCTCCACGAGGGCCATCTGGAGAGTCATGCTGTCGTCGGCCTCGCGTATGTATGCCGGCACCTCCTTGAGCTCGGCCATCTGGCTGGCGCGGTAACGGCACTCACCCGAGATAATCTCGTATTTGTCGTCCTTCTTGCGGAGAGTGAGCGGCTGAATAATTCCGTAAGTCTTGATGGATTCCGAGAGCTCCTTGATGTAGTTTGGATCGAAATCCTTGCGTGGCTGACCTGGATTGGGCACAATCTTATCGAGGCTGATGAGGGCGATATTGCCGGTATTCACCACCTCCTCTGGCTTGTTGTTTACGTATGTAGTATTGTCTTGGATGAGCGAGCTGAGACCTTTGCCCAGACCGAAAACTGGTTTGTTTGCCATTATTTGGAATCTTAACGTTAGGGAATTATTTGCTTATAATAATTAGGTATTGCCTATATCCTTCGGGACACAGAATCCCCAAAGATATAGGCAAACCACATTTTGTTTTATTTAGATAGATTACTGAGCGAGCTGACCGTCCTTCTCGAGAATCTCCTTGGCGAGGTTCAGGTAGTTGACAGCGCCATTGCAAGCAGCATCGTACTCAATAACAGGCATACCGAACGATGGAGCCTCCGAGAGACGTGTGTTGCGGAGGATAAGGGTCTTGAACACCATATCCTGGAAATGCTGACGAACCTCCTCTACCACCTGATTAGCAAGGCGGATGCGTGAATTGTACATGGTAAGGAGGAATCCCTCGATCTGAAGGTCTGGGTTGAGGCCAGACTGAATAATCTTTACAGTATTGAGGAGCTTTCCGAGACCCTCAAGGGCAAAGTATTCGCACTGAACTGGAATAATAACTGAATCGGCGGCAGAAAGCGCGTTCAATGTGAGCAGACCCAGAGATGGAGAGCAGTCGATGATGATGTAGTCGTAATTGTTACGGATCTTCTCAAGGAACTTCTTCATCTTGTATTCACGCTCCTCCACGTTCAGGAGCTCAATCTCGGCACCTACGAGGTCGATGTGTGAAGGTATGATATCGAGGCCGTCGGTCTTGGTCTTCAATATCACATCATTAGGATCCATATCCTCGGTTAGGCAGTTGTAGATGCTCTTCTCGATGGTTCTTAGCTCAAAACCAAGGCCAGAGGTACAGTTTGCCTGAGGGTCGGCGTCGATGAGAAGGATTTTCTTGTCCATCACAGCGAGCGACGCTCCGAGGTTGATCGATGTTGTTGTTTTGCCAACCCCGCCTTTTTGGTTGGCTATCGCAAATACTTTTGACATATTTTGTTATTAAATAATATATTCGTTAGGTTACATTGCGGAGTGCACATCCCCGATGGGAATTTCCGCACTGCAAAGATAAGAATATTCTTTGATATTTGGGACAAATCCCAAGGAAATTTTACATTTAGTTAATCAAAAAAATGCGGGTTATAAGGTAATAATGCCCTACAACCCGCTGGATTGCTGAATGATAATGCAAAAAAATTTTTTTTAGAACTCGAAGCCGAATCTTATCATAAACATCTTCTCCACGCCCCAGAGTTTGGTGTCGGCGTATCCCCTCAGGTCGGTGGCTGTAATGCCAGCTGATAGGTTTATAGCCTGGTCGCCCTCGCGGATGGCAAAGCGTGCGCCAGCCATTGCGCTGAAGTCGATTCCGTATTTCTCGTTGTCGCCCTGGCGAGCTATATCCCAGCCCAGACGGAGGTCGGCGAACGGAGTAATCCTGGCCTTGGCCAGCATATTGTATCTGAAGCACACGTAAGGCACCACCTTGAAGACGGCGTAATCGCCTCCCCAGCCACATTCAAGGACGTCAAAATAACCCTCATCAGCCATTTTAAGCACCAGAAGATTGCCCTCGGCATCATACAGATTGGCAAAACGGACAACACCATTCTCGTAGTCAAACTCGTGCTCATAATCATAGTAGTATCCATTAAAGAAAACCTCGCGACCCGCATCGTCGAAAGCATGGTGAATATATCGGTTGCCGTCAGCGGGATTCACCCAATAAGAGTTGTCCTTGGAATAAGGATAGCTGTTATAGCCCTCGTTGCTCTCATGATTGCGGTACGTGCGGTACTCGCGCCGTCCGCCCCAGATGGTCTTCAGACCTCCGCCAATAAAAATGTTTGGATTCATCTGATAGCCCACGGTGCAGGAGACACCGCCAAGACCGGCCGCCTCGTTGCCCATGCCCTCGGTCTCCAGCATCAGATTGAATCCCTGATTCACGTAATTGTAATCGGTCTGCGCGCCGCAGATGCTCACGGCCGCCATCAATATAATAAGTGACAATATCTTTCTCATAGCCAAAAAGTTTTAGAATTTGATACCCATGTTTAGATTCAGAAGGGCAAAATCATCGTAATCATCCAATTTGATCCTGTGGTTGTAGTTCATGACTCCCACGGTGAAATTGAAGAGTTTGCCATTGCGGAACTTGTAGCAGAAACCAATGTTCTGGTTAAGATAGGTGTCGCGCGAGCCGAAAGCGTTGGCCATGCGGAACTGCAATATCGGCGACCACTGCGATCTCACAAGAATCTGATAGCGGAAATCCATCAGGAGGCTAACGAGTCCATGACTGAGTTCAGGCGAGGTAACTTCGGTCATATTGCGGCGAACCTCCTTTCCGTTTTCCCAGAACTTGCCGGTATAGCTGAAAGTTTCCTCCTTCCGGTAAACGTATGAACCGGAAAGTCCTGCACCATAAAAAAGGTGTCCGCCGGCAAAGTTGATACCGTAGATACCTGTCAGATTAAACATATTGGCCTCGGAGCCGCCGCGCTCAAAGTCAACTATACAGCCCCAACGCTTGAAGTCGGGTCCGTCGTCAGCATCATCCAGCTGATAATCCTGAGCCATTCCGAAGGCGGATATCAGCGACAGTGCAATCAACAAAAATAACTGTTTCATGTTTCAAAAAATTAGTTTGTAAAACAATTTAGGGTTTTCGTAGGTATAACACACCAGTTTACGAAAACCCTAATATATAGTTGAAAAAAAATTAAAAATCTGAATAAAAATTATCTGAAACTTTCCACAAAATCGTAAAAACATTCATCAAAACTCCTCATAGAAGGCAAAATAGCGTCGGCGCCCTCGTCCATCAGGATTTTGTCAGCTAATGGCCCGGTATTTACAGCTAATGTGAATATATCAGCTGCCACCCCAGCCCTTACACCGAGAGGCGCGTTCTCCACCACGACGGCCTCGTTGGCTGATACACCGGCCTTCTTGAGAGCGATAAGATAAGGCTCGGGATTGGGCTTTCCGAACTTAACGTCGTACGCAGTTACCATGTTATCAGCTGAAAAAATACCCGGGAAATGACGGTTCAAGCGGTCGAGAAGCGATTTCTGGCCGCTGCCGGTCACGAGCACAATCTTGATGCCGGCTGATTTGGCCTTTTGCAAGACCTCGGCGGCACCGTCCATAGGCTGAGCCACGGGACAATGATTGAAAAAATCGGATTTGGTGGCGTATATCTGCTTGATTTCCTGCTCGGTAGCCTCGCGCCCCCAGGTACGGAGCGCAATCTCGTTGATTGTGGAGGCGCCTGTGCGTCCCTCGTTCATGTAGGCCTGCTCACGGGTCATGGTAAGGCCGTACTGCTTGGTGGCCGCCACCCACGAGGTGGCGTGATTGGGCATGCTGTCGAAAAGCACGCCATCCATATCGAA
>JAZUEG010000466.1:0-4289 GCA_045640025.1 Bacteroidales bacterium | reverse complement strand
TTGCTCGTGATCTTCATCTTCGGCGGCGAGGTAATCCGTGGTTTCGTATTCGGCCTCATGCTCGGTACTATTGTGGGTACATACTCATCAGTATTCATTGCTTCACCTATAGCTTACGACTTCCTCCGCAAGGCACAGATTCCTCAGGAGACAGCCAAGAAGTAAGCCTTTTTGTATCAGCTGATGGCAAACTTATAATTGTATCAGCTGATACAAATATATAATAAAAGCCGTTCTGGAATATTCCGGAACGGCTTTTTTGCGTGTTGTTTTAACTTCGGATTTCGATAATTGTTTACTATATTAATGGAGGGCTAATCGTTTTTGTGGCAGAACATCTTTTCGGTGTTCTTGATGATATCGAGGAATATCTGCGCGCTGTGCTTGCGTCCCCGGTCCTTGTTGAAGTGGCAGTATATTTTTACGGGGTTAGACAGCTCGTCGATATGTACCGAGCAGAGCGACGGCCTGTTTTCTATGGTGCTTTCAGCTAATATTCCTATCATGTTGGTCTCCTGCACGATGTTGAGTATCGCGTTGGGGTCGTTGATGAGTGATCTTATTTTCAGCTTGCCGGTCTTGGCGTGTATGTAGCTTTCTATCGCGTTGCGGTCGCGTATGCCGCGCTCGGGCAGTATGAGGCCCTGCTTGCTCAGGTCCTTGAATGTGAGTGTCTCCTTGCCGGCCAATGGATGCTGCTTGCGCATTATGGCGCATAGTGTGTAGTCCATCAGCGGCTCCGACTCGCAGAATTCGTGAGGGCTTGTCGGCATCATGGAGAGCATCATGTCGATGTCGTTGTCATGAAGCTTCTTGAGCAGTTCGGGCAGGTTTTTGTAATGCGCGTTCAGCTGCACATTTGGATATTTTTTCATGAACTCTATCATTGCGGGGCGCACGTATGGCTCCATTGTGTAGGTGAGACCCACATTGAGCTCGCCGCACAGCAGTCCCTTCAGGTCGTTGATCTTGTCGGTGCATTCGTTCATGCTCTTTATCACATTGCGGGCCAGTGGCAGAAGCTCGCGGCCGCTGTCGGTGAGTTTCACGTCGTGATTGTTGCGGATAAAGAGCTCTGTGCCGAGCTCCTCTTCCAGAGCCTTTATCTGTTGCGAAACCGCGCTCTGCGATATGTACATCTGCTTGCTGGTTTCGGAGAATTTGCCCGTCTCAGCTATTCCCACAAAGTATTTTAGCTGTCTGAATTCCATATTTGAGATTTTGCAGGTTTTGGTGTTTAGTATTAATTATGATGCAAATGTATATTTTTTATTTGTGCGTGTCAATAATTTTTGTTCTTAATTTTGTATCTCAGGTATAAGATTTACTTATCGTAATTTTGTCCCAATGTTAAGTTTTTATTCATATTTTGATTTTTGTAGCGTTTTGTTTTTTTTTTTGAGTTTGCTTTACCTTTGTCAGCGAAATTTAATGATTATTAACAATCTAAATTGTAAAATTCAATGACAAGAGCAAAGCATTTTATTCTCTATCTGATGGCGCTGATTTTCGCCGTCGGGATAGCGGGATGTAAGAAGGAGTCGGAGGGAGCTAAGGAGCCTGAGCCCCAGGATAAGCCGACGCCGGGGCCGGGGCCGGATCCGGGGAAATCGGATTTGTATCAGGAGGCTTTTGAGTCGATGAAGCAGACTCATGATTACAATAAACTGGTGGAAGATTTGGTTGAGGCCGCCAGTGCCAATGTTGACAGCGCCAACCTCTCGCTTGCCTATATGTATGAGTATGGAGTGGGTGTTGAGCAGGATATCGCTAAGGCCAAGTCGTATTATGCCAAGGAGGCAGCATTGAATAGCAATGAATTTGCATTGGAGAAATCAAAAATGCTTGGGTCAGGAAATTTCAATTATGAAATTGTTCTTCCTGAGGATTGCGATCTTAATATGAAAGATGTTGTGGTTCTATCTGGCGATTCCTTGTCGTTTGCTAATGGTGATGGAACTTTCAATTCATCATCGGATGTTGTTCTTGTGAAAAATATGCAGGATGAATATGTAAATGTCTCTTATCGCCATCCTTCGAATAAAGGGAAGATTCAATTGAGTCCTAAGGAAACTGCACTTACTTTGTTGTTGTGTACGGTTCCTTATGGCTTGAATATGAGCGACAAAGGTTATGAGTCGGTTAGAAAAATATTACTGGGTTTACCCGAAACTGACCAGATGGCTGCAGATATTGAAAAACAGCTGAACGAGAAGGGATGTTTCGATATTGAATCTTTGTCTATTTATATAGTGAAGGTTTATGATTACATGTACAATACTTACGGTAATAAAACTAATGCTGTATCCAAGAGTTTTCCAATTCTGAAGAGTGGTCCAGCTGGTGGCGGTGGCGGCAGTTGGGGAGATGATTTTTATGGAAACGGTGGCGCTGGCGGCGGTGGCGGCAGTTGGGAAGATGATTTTTATGGAGACGGTGGCGCTGGCGGCGGTGGCGGCAGCTGGGGTGAGGATGAAACTCCTGTTTTTTCTTTGAATGACGGCAAGGGTCATGCCGTTTTTATTGGAGAGGGAAATGTCAAAAGTGATATTACAACTTCCATTAAATCCGGAAATTATAATACAACTACCAATTCATGGGATCTTGTTCTTAAGGTTGAGAATTTAGGTCAGTCATGTTTTATGGCAGTACCTGGTCGTATGGACCTGAAGACTGGTGCTTTTGTGCCTAAATACGAAGGTTTTCCCGATTATTATTTAAACTCCACTTTTATTGATGCAAGCAAATATTTGGATTTGGGCGGTGGCAGCTTCTTTGGTTTTGTAGAAGTTCAATACAATTTGGCTCAGATACTCTGGGGCAATATTACAAGAAGTGACAGATATACTACCGATGAAGATTGGATTCCTTTTCTGGATGATGTGAAGCAGGGATTTAATATAATGGCGGATACTTATTACGATTATCGTAAAAAATATCTTGCAGTTAAGAAAGATATCCCCTTTGAAGCATCCACATCAACCGATGCTCTCGAATATGTATATCCCTGTGACGATTTTTTTGTGGGTGCATATTACCTCATTTATTATATGGCTATTCCTGTATGGGAGTTTTATTGTGCTGAATATGATTACGAATTCAAGACTGATAACTTTGGATTGAGATTATTCACAGAGCTGTTCTCTGACAAGGATTGGATTAATTCGTTTATGGAGGCATACAAGAAGATTTTCTATACCAAGGAGTGGGGGTATTGGGATGAAAAATCCAAAAAATTCTATTATGAAACCTTGTTGCATATCTATGATGTGTTGGAGGGTGTTCAAAAGGATATTGCTGGCGACGCAAATCCTGCATTATTCAAATATGGAACAAAGTATGGTTCCAAGCTTCTTAAGTCGGGAGTTAAGTTGTATGACAAATACTCCAGTATAGAGGATGACGAAGATTGGGATAAGTTCCAATTCGCGGTTGCCAAGGAAGGTGAGAAATGGGTGTTGGCAAGCTACAAGCCTCTGAAGGATTTGGTGAAACCTGTATTAAAGACTATTACATCAGGCGAGAGTTTGGTTACATTTATTGATGGAATAGCAGGAATGTTAGGTGACAAATACCGTAAATTCGATGTCCGCATCGCAGTCGCAAGTGAGGGGCTTATGGAATTGTCTTATCATCCTATAGAAAATGTTACTAATGGCACTCCTGCCGAATTGGCGGTTAGTACCACAATGAAGGGAACAATTTCCATTTATGCGGATGACAAGTTGCTTGCCTCCGAGGATGATGTTGTACAGCTTAAATACGATTTGTCGGTTCTTGCACCAGGTGCATACAAGATAACTGTGCAATGCGTTTCCTCGGATAAGGTTTATGCTAATGGTTCCAATTTCTTGTGCAACGTGCATCCAGAGGAAGCGTTTCTCTCCTTTGAACTTGATAAATCATCTGTGACAAAAGATGAAATTCTTAATGTGTCTGTCTCCACTAACCGAAGGGCAGTGGTTTACATATATGTTGATGACAAACAAGTAGGATATGTTCAAGGAGAGGGTTCTGTTGAATTGCCCACTTCGGTACTGGGATTACACAAAGGAAAAATTGTAGTAAATAATGGAGGAAAGGTCGAGGAGCAGGTTTTCAACTACACTGTTGAGAGAAAACCTGTCACTATTTCTGATCTCAAGCTTTCTGCCTCAGTAGTGAAACTTGATGGGGCTGTCCAAAAAGTTTTTTTTGCGACAGCCTTTTTTATATCAAAAAAAATTATTATCTTTCTGAAAAATAGAAAGATAATATGGCAAGACAAGTATATAAAGAATACAACCAGG
>JAZUEG010000465.1:0-3525 GCA_045640025.1 Bacteroidales bacterium | reverse complement strand
TGGCCTCCGACTCCCCAACACCCCCACGCTGATACACCTATCCCGAAACCGCGACGCACTCATCAGCAAGCGCAACCAGCTGCTGCAGAGGCTCATGGAGAATGGAGTGATATCAGCCGAAACATGCCAGCTGTCGCAATCGGAGCCACTGCCCGAGGCGCCCAAACCATATCCGCAGACAGCGCCGCACCTGCTGGCCAAGGCCTCGCGCGAACTCCGCAACCAGACCCACGCCATACGCACCACCATAGACCTGCCCACCCAGCTGAAAGCCCACAGCATACTATCGCGCCACATCAGCGAGCTCAGGGCCAACGGAATACAGAACGGAGCCATCCTGATAATGGAAATCCGCAGCGGCAACGTGGTGGCATACATAGGCAACACCGACCCCATGCCCGGCAAGGCCACGCCCGACGCCAACGACGTAGACATAATACAGGCCCCGCGAAGCACCGGCAGCATCCTTAAGCCGTTCCTCTACTGCGCCATGCTGAGCGAGGGACTCCTGCTCCCAAACACGCTGGTGCCCGACATCCCCACGCAGATATCGGGATACATGCCCAAAAACTACCGCCCCACATACGACGGCGCCGTGCCAGCATCCAAGGCACTGGCCAGGTCGCTCAACGTGCCGGCCGTAAAAATGCTCCAGCAGTACTCGGGCCAGAAATTCATAAACATACTCCACAAATTAGGCATCACCACGGTAAACAAGCCCGCCGAGCACTACGGACTCTCGCTGATACTCGGCGGATGCGAGGCCTCGCTCTGGCAGCTCTGCGGCGCATACGCATCCATGGCGCGCAGCCTCTACGGATACACATCGGGACCCGGCACATACAGCCCATCCTGCTACCGCCAGCCTAATTATATATGGAGTGCAGCTGATGGCGTATCAGCTAATGGCGTATCAGCTGACAGCCCCACCGCCGACTACAGCTTCCTGAGCGCCGCCTCCATATACCACACCCTGACCGCGCTCACCAAAGTGGAGCGGCCCGAAAACGAGACATCGCACGAGCTCCTGTCAGGCGACGCCACCGTGGCCTGGAAAACCGGAACCAGTTTCGGATTCCGCGACGCATGGGCCATAGGTATCTCCGGCAACTACGTAATAGGAGTATGGACCGGCAACGCCGACGGCGAGGGAAGGCCCGGCCTCGTGGGAATCAAGGCATCGGCCCCTATCCTATTCGACCTCGTGAAAATCCTCCCGAGAAGCCCCCAGCCATTCCCCGTGCCATACAACGAGCTCAGCAGGGCGCGCGTATGCCTCAGCAGCGGACACCTGGCCACCGAGCGCTGCGAGTTTACCGAAGAGCAGCTGATACCATCAGCCGGAATCAACACTCCGCCGTGCCCATACTGCCAGCTGATACACCTGGACGCATCGGGACAGTACCGCGTAACAGCCGACTGCGAGGCACCCGAAAACATCATCCACAAAAAATGGTTTGTGCTTCCGCCGGCCATGGAGTATTATTATATGGCAGCTAATGGCAATTACAATCAGCTGCCTCCCATGCGGCGGGACTGCGCCGGGGGCAACTCCGACACACCGCTCCAGATAATCTATCCCGAAAACGGCGCGCAGATCTTCCTGCCCAAAGGATTCCAGGGCCAGAGGCAGAGCATGGTGATAGAGGCATCGGCGCGAGGCATCAGCGACAAGCTCTTCTGGCACATAGACGGAGTATACACAGCCACCACAGAAGGACACCACACCATAGCCGTATCGCCCGACCAAGGCGACCACACAGTCACCATCACCAACCAGGACGGAAAAACCGCATCGGTGAGGTTTCAGATAAGATAAAACTAAAACTCATGAAAGAACTTATAACAAAATTTGGCAACTGGCTTACAGGATCCATGCCGCTGAAATACAAGAAGCAGACAATGAAACTGCTCGTAATAATGGCAACGCTATTAGCTGCCGATATAATAATAAAGGTGTGGGAGCCTCATCCCAGCCGCGAACAGGTGATGGACGAGATAATGCAGGACTCGCTGGCCAAGGAAAAACTGTTGTCGCTGAACGAAGCATTCAAAAAATCGCAGGACGACAGCCTCAACAAAAAAATCACATTCGAGCCCCACGATTTCGATCCAAATACAGAAAGCTTAGAGGGGTTTATAAGCCTTGGACTATCTGAGTATCAGGCCAATTCGATAATCAACTACCGAAACAAGGGACGCAAATTCTACAAACCCAACGACTTTGCCAGGCTGAACTCAATAAGCAAATTGGAATTCTTTGCACTCAGTACATACATCGCCATCGAAAAACAGGAAAGAATCAAGAGGGCAAGACATGAGCAGCCATCGTTCCCGAAAAAAGAGAGGGAAAGGGAAGAACACGTATCAGCTGAAAAAGAATACTTCGCATTCGACCCCAACAGCATAGACCTGGAGGGACTCATGGCCCTCCATATGAGCGAGGCACAGGCCGAATCGCTCCTGAATTACCGCAAAAAGGGAAAGAAATTCTACGTGCCCGAAGACATTATAGACGCCAACAGCATAGGGCAAAAAGGATTCAACAGGCTGAAAAACTACATCGCGATAAACACCGACAGCCTGACCCAGAACGGCAAAATCCGCGACCTGAACACAATAGACAAGGCCGGGCTGATGAAATGCGGAGCTACCGACAGCGAGGCCGACATGGTTCTGGATTTCAGGCAGAAAATAAAATTCTATTACGCGCCGTGGCAGATAAAGGACTGCATAGGCCAAAAACGCGGCAACAAGCTCCAAAACAAATTTTATGTATGCCGGAGCGTGGAGCGCATCAAGATAGACCCTGCCACAGCAACTGCCGACCAGCTCACCGAAAATCCGTACATATCCGCCCACCATGCGCAGCGAATCATTGAGCTGAGAGCCAGCCGGAGCATCACACCGCAAAGCCTCGTAAAAGCAGAGATTTTCAGCGACGACGAGATGAAACGCATAGCCAATTACCTGGAGCTGGGCAACTAACGGGATTTCACGATTTGGCAATGTCTATCAGCATTCCGTCCTTGCAGGTATGGGTGTTTGGGAAAATCTCACGCGCCTGATTCTCAAGCAGCGACACCGAATTGTAGCGCGCAGAGAAATGGCCGATATACAATTTTCTCACGCCAGCCTTACGCGCTATCTCGGCGGCCTGTCCGGCTGTGGAATGGAATGTCTCTACGGCGCGCGGGGCAAGGCTGTTGTCGTAGGTGGCCTCGTGATACAGCACAGTGGCTCCCTTCACGTATTCCGGCACAGCATCCATAAGCGGCAATGTATCTGTAACATACGCATAGCTGAGCGGCTGACGGGGAGGTATGGTAAGTTCGCCATTAGCTACTATGGTGCCATCTTCCAGACGGAGGTCGCCGCCGTTCTTTATGGCCACTATCTCGGCTATGGAAAGGTTGTAGCGCGATATCATCTCCTTGCGTATATTGGGCTGCTGGATTTTTTCGCGGAACAGGAATCCCCAGGTGGGCACGCGGTGCCTGAGCGGAAAACTGTAGACCTCGAGAT
>JAZUEG010000464.1:0-12535 GCA_045640025.1 Bacteroidales bacterium | reverse complement strand
GGTCTGCACCACCACCTCGAGGTCCACCTTGGCGAGGTAATACTTCATGAGCTGAGGCACATCCAGAAGCACATTGGCGTTCTTGGCCGTTACCATGAGGTTGATGAGCTTGTCCTGTGGAATCGACTGCCACCTCATCTTGATGAGCAGAAGCCACGAGATCTTGAGACCCGAGAGCATGGCATTGAACCACAGCTTGATAGGCACCATGGCAATGAAGAACCACACTATAACGGAGGCTATCGAGATGGTAACCACTATTATCATGAGCGCATTCCATGTGGATACCGTTCCGTCGGATTCCACATGAAGATTGTCGCTGAGCTCGGCATCCATCTCTATCTCGTCCTGAGTAGCCTGACGGCCGGTATTTTCCAGCAGATAGTCGTCGGGCATTCCGCAAGAGAAAATGCAGCACGACACAATAAGTGCAAAAAGCAAAAACAAATATTTTTTCATATCATTCACTTCTTTTTATTATATAGAAAAAACGGACGCTACTCCGGCTTCTCGTATCCGGTGGATATATCCGTGGTCTGAGCCAGCTCTGCCATTATGTTGGCCTTGTGCAGCTCGTTGAAGTTGGGCTTGATGCCGTCCTTGTATTGCTGAACCATCGCGATGCGGATATCGGCCTCGGCCTTGGCGCGGTCGGCCTCGGCTTTCAGCTTGCGGAGCTCGCTGTCGATCTGGGCCTGACGGAGCTCAAGCTCGGCCTTCACATTCTGACCCACCACCACATCGTAGATATTCACATCCAGCAGATTGTATGAGCAGTGCTTGTTGAGCTCGGTCTCGCTGAGCTCGGATGTCTTGATCTCCTTGTTGTTTTCCTCCTCGTTTATCCTGTTGAGCACATTGCGCGAAATCTGAGGAAGCGTGTTCAGGATATGCTCGTGGCTCTCCGAAGCCGAGAACTCCGAGATTATGGCCTCGTTGATACGCTTGAAAAGCACATCGAGCTTGTAGCCCCAGAATATCTGCTCCATCTTGCCGCGTACTGTAACATTCACCTTTGGGGTAAGCTGAACTCCATTCTTGCAGATGCAGGTAACGCATGGCGACACCTCGAGCACCTGCGGATTCTGCGCCCATGCAATGGCAAGCT
Organism: Bacteroidales bacterium; assembly: GCA_045640025.1. Classification (GTDB taxonomy): domain Bacteria; phylum Bacteroidota; class Bacteroidia; order Bacteroidales; family UBA3824; genus UBA3824. Next base: position 11,427 of record JAZUEG010000464.1, on the reverse strand, counting down.
TCAATGCGTCTTTCCTGTCGACAGGCTCGTCGGGGTTGATGTCCTTTTCCATCTCGGGGATGGATGCGCCGTCCATAATCTTGCCGGCTATACCGAAGTTCATGAGGAGGTTGAGCTCCTCGCGGCACTTGATGACAGTATGCACGGCCTCGTATACCTCGCCGAATTTGTTGAAGTGTGTTTTAACGCTCTCCACTGTAATGCCGTAGTTGTTTTCCTTGCCCTCGTAGTCCTTGGCCACCTTGAGCGCCTTCACGAAATCCAGAAGGTTGATATTAGGCTTAGAGATAGATACGAGGTAGTCCTTGGTGGCATCCAGCTTGAATTTCTTGACATAGATCAATGCGTCCACAAACTTAACAACATCTCCGCGGGTATTCACGAAATAGTTCATCAGCTCGTCGGGAGTTACATCGAGATTTGCCTGGTTGGCCTTGATGAGTCCCGATATCAGGCTGCTGATATCGTTGCCTTGTATATTCTGACGGATGAGGTCCTTCTGGTCGATATTGATACCGCTGTCGGATGCGCGGATAATGTTGGTTACCAGAATGTCGAACTCATTATCGGTAAGCGAGTAGAGGTCGGCCACCGAGAAGTTGATGCGGATACCCGAATTGTGGGCGCGTATCATCACATTGGTAAACCTGTTGACATCCCGCTTCAGATTGTAGAGGTCCATCAGGAGAGTCTGGGTAATCTTGAAAGTGTCGTTGTATTCCAGCACGTTGGCCTTGTTGATCTTCAGGCTGTCCTCGTCGGATAGGTATATGCCCTCGTACTTGGCACGTATCAGCGAATATATTATTACCTTGAGGCCGTCTTCCTCGTTGATGTCGTTGATAAGGCGTTTCTCGTCGATATCGATTTCGGCACGCTTGGCCATGATATCGAGGTTTACGAAATTGGCGAAATCCCTGTTCTTGTGGATAAACTCGAGGGCTGTATCCACGTCGATCTCGAGATTGGCGTTGAACTGATCGCACCACGAGCGGGCAAAGGACTCCAGAGTGTTTTTCTGAGGCTCCTTGGGTTTCTCTGGCACAGGCTCGGCCTTCTTCTTGGGAGCCGGATTGTCGCCATCAGCTTCCTTGTCCTTCTTCTTCTCGTTGGGCTTCTCGATGGCATTGTACACGGCCAGCATGTTGGCGAGTGTAAATGTGGGATCGGCCACGTGTATCATCTTGAAACAGGCGAAGAACTTATCGAACTCGATGGTATCCACGTCAAGAATCTTGATGGAATTATCGAACTCATTGTCCTCCAATCCCACCATGATATCATGACCTGCGTTTACGATGGCCATGATTTTCTTCTTGTCGTCGTCCTTGAGCGAGTCGATGTATTTCTTGTTTTTGCGCGATAGTTTTATGTTCTTCTGCTCCAGGAACTTGGTGAGAGTGTCCTTGGGATTGAACTTGAGCGCCATCACTATTATTCCAAATAAGATGGCTATTACAAGCAGCGCTATTATTAATACACTAACAAAATTCATAAGCTAATATAATATGTGTGGTATCAGAGTTACTGCTTGATACCGTTTACGAATGTTACGATGTATGCCTCGGGGTATCCCTTGGTCTTGAGCTCGTCGCGGAGCTTTTCGGCCTGCTGACGGCTGCCGCAGTCGCCTACACAGTAGATTGTGTATTCGCCCGACTTGCTCTGATGTACGGTGTAGCCCTGCGCCTTCAGCTTGTCGATCTGAGATTTTGTATTAGCTGATACGGCTGACTTGTAGGCTCCTATCTGCACACGGTAAACTGGATAGTTGGAAACCTGGGCCTGGGCGCGCGACGATGCCGAGCCGGTGTTTTTGCCGTCCACCACATGGATGATGTAGGCGTCCTCGTAGCCGGACTGGCGCATGGTGGCGAGGTTGGCGTTGGCGATGTTGATGTCGTTGGATACTCCGGTGTAATAGCGGTAGAGGCCGGCCTCGTTGCGGTCGTAATAGAGGTCGCTCACATTGAATGCCTTGGCATCGAGCAGTGTGGGCACAGATGAGATCTGCACTGCGAAAAGCTCGCCCGAAAGCTGAGTGAGCGGTACTGCGGCGCCGCTGGCATTGTTTGCGCCATTAGCTGCCATGGGTGTGGTGGCCTGGCGCGATGCGTTGAGTTTCTTGAGCTCCTCCTGTACGAGTGCCTGATAGCCTGATGCCTTTTCGGCGGTTTTCTTGGCGGAGGCCACGTCTACAGACTTGCCGTTGGTGAATGCCACTACCTTGGCCTTGGAATAGCCTGCCTGCTTGGCCATGTCGGTGGCTGCGAGGGCCGCGTCGTAGGTCTGGAACTCTCCTATGTAATAGCGCATGGGCACGGTGTTCTTGAGGTTTTGGGCTATGAACTTATCGATGGCCGGGAACTCCACTGGCTCGGGCATTTCCTTGTATATGCCGGCCTCCACGCTGAACATTGTGCCCTTGGGATATGTGTAGGGCTTCATGCGCTGGTCGCTGCGGGTGTAGAATGATGTGGAAACCACTGCGGCCGATGATGATGCGATGGCCGGCTGTCGCGACGACTGCTGTGCGGTCTGGGGCTTGGATGAGTTGCCTGATGCAGGCTTGGCACCGCTGCCTGATGGCTTGGTGTTGGATGCCGGCTTTACGGTGTTGGCTGCTGACTGGCCATTAGCTGGCTTGCTATTAGCTGGCTTGGCATCAGATGACTGGCCATTAGCTGGCTTGACATTAGCTGGCTTGGCCGATGCGCCGTCGCTCTCGTCCTGCGACATATCGATGGCTATGTCGTTGTGTTTTTCGCTGGCGCCCGATGCGAGCGACATTTTCTCGTCGCCCACCTGACAGCCGAGGTAGGATGCTATGGCGTTTTCCATGTTCTGGATGGCCTGGAGCTTCACCTCGTTGCCCTCGGAGAGCTGCGTGTACTGCTCCACGAGGCTGTACTGCTTGGCGGCGAGCTCCTCGTAGGTCTTGGAGAGCTTGTAGAGGTCGTCGGCCTGGTCTTCGAAACTCTTGGCTAACGAATCCTTGGCGTTGCGGATTTTGGGGACGTATTTCTGATAGAGCGCAAAGAGCGAATTGTTGGAGGCTATCTCGAGCTTGATGGCTTTCACGAGGCTGTTGCACTCGTTGAGCTCGTCTTCCTGGGCTTTCTGCTCGTAATACTCGCGCTCGGCCAGTGTGACGGCCTCGCCGGAATATACGCGGAATGTGTCGGCGGTGCATCCGAGGGTCTGCGCCTTCTGGAAGAGCTGTGCGGCTGTGGCCTCGTCTTCCTCTATTTTCTGGAGGATTTTCTTGTCGTCGTCGGAGAGCTTGAGTTTCTCCTCAAACTCCCTGAATCTCAGTCTGTAGAGATTGCTGTCAAGATCGTAGACGTAATGCTCGGAGGCTATGAGTACAGGGATGCTGTCCTTGGGAATATTGCCATCAGCTGTCTGCGATGGCTGGCTGTTGCTGATGTACTTGGTATAGTCTATGTCCTTGTCGCCCTTGTAGATAGCGAGTGCTATCTCCTGATCGTGGATGGCCGCGCTGCTGAGTGTGTACATGGCGCGGTAGGTCTCCATGGCATTGCCTGATGTGAGGTTTTCCTTCTTGGCGTCGGCGGCCTGGTAGTCGTTCTGCGATTCGATGCTGAGGTTCTGGGCGGTTTTCTCGCTGAGTGTGGATGCCGAGAAAGTCTTGTTGTTGAGCACGTTGGTATATACCACGCGGAATATGTCGGTGGCTTTTTCGTGGGTCTTGAGGCCATCGAGCTCCAGCTGTGCGGCCTTGTCCTCGAGCTTGGCTATCTGTTTCTGAATCTTGTCGGTGAGCTCGGGCGATGATGTCCTGAGGTCGTTGGCCTGTTTCTGCGCATTGGATGCGAGGAGCAGATAATCGAGGGCCTGAGTGCGGAGTTTTTCGGCTTTCTGCAGCTTTTTGAGCTCTTTTTTTGAGAAGAGCTCCTTATAATAAGGCTTCTTGCAGAGCCTGAAACTGTCGTAGTCGCCATTAACCTGGGCCACGGCCTGGATGCCGCCGCGGTATTGAGTGTTGTAATTATCAGGCACATAGCCGGCTGCCAACAATGCAGGAGCGGCAAGTGCAAGTATGAGATTTAAGGTTTTCATTCTGTACAGAGTTTTGTATATTTGGGGCAAATGTAATTAATTTTGAACAAAATACAAAAAATAATTTGAACAAAAAATTTATTTTGAAACACCTGTCCCCCACCCCGCTCCGCATCATCATGAGTTACCTATGTTTTAGAGGAAAATTTGATGAAGTTACCTATGTTTTAGAAGAAATTTTGAGGAAAGTTACCTATGTTTTAGAAGAATTTTTGAGGAAAGTTACCTATATTTTAGAAACGAAATTGCAAAGTTTAACACAACAAGCCCAAACAGACAGCATTATTTCATATACAAACAAAACATTTTTAATAATTGAATTTTTCACCAAAAATAAAGCAAAAAACTGCAAGCGGCAGCGCGCTTTGCTCGTCCCTCGCAGCACTATGCCGTTTGCAGTTTTCTATTATAAATTTTATCCCCATTTTCAGCTAATAACAACACAAAAAAAGATGAACTTTCGTTTCCGAAAATCCATCTTTTAGCTACCTTTGTACCGAAGATAAGATTCGAACCTATGACCCTCGGATCCACAATCCGATGCTCTAACCAACTGAGCTACTTCGGCAACATATTTGTTTGTCTAAGACTTGGATATTGTTCCTTGTTTTTGACGATGCAAAGGTAGGGCGATTTTTCGGTTTGTGCAAATATTTTTGAAAGTTTTTTTTATTTTTTTTTTAGTTTCATGTTTTTCAGCCAATTGCATATAATTATCAGCTGACATAAACATATATTAAGGTAAAAAATTTGATGAATTGACCGACTATATTTATTTTTGCAGCGCATTTATATTAATACCACTGAAATGACAAATCTAACAAAACACCTCACACTGAGCATTTTGCTCTGTCTGGGCGCCCTGAGCGTATCGGCCCAGAAACACGGAGGCAAGGATGAAAAAGACGACAAGAAAGCATATCCGCCCAAGGTAAAGGTGTGGCAGCTCGACGAGTATTATGCCCCCAAGGAATACGACCTGGACAAGGACACATCGCTCCACTTGTTTCAGCTGTACGACAACAACGACCGTAACTCCATATCAGTAAGCAACTTGGGCAATATGGGATCGCCATACATTTCCAATATTTTCGAGGACAGAATGCGCGCCCGCCAGTCCCGGGTTTTCTTCATGGACTACATGAGCGACTTCATATCGAAGCCCGAGGACACCAAATACTATCAGGTAAACCATCCCTACACATCGCTATACTATTCGTGCACTCCCAAGGCCCGAAACGGACAGACCGTGGACTTCACGCACTCGCAGAATGTGAACGAGAAGCTCAACTGGGGATTCAACATAGGACTCGTGAGCTCGGCCGGAAGATACAGCCATCAGCATACACGTAATGTAAACGTGACTCCGCAAATCAGCTACAGGAGCAAACACCTGTCGGTACACTTCTTCTACAAGTTCAACAAAAACTCGCTGGAGGAAAACGGCGGCATAGAGAAAAAAGACAGCCTGATAGTGCAGAGCAAGCGATTCACCACCCTGCTCGAAACCCCTTTCAGCAACTGGGGCATGAGGACATGGAACCTCGTGGGAGAGTATTCGCTGGGCAAAACCGAATTCGACATCAAGGACGACACTGTAAGAACAGAAATCTACACTCCGAGAATAAAATTCGGATACATAATGCAATTCAACAAGATATTCCGCACCCACGAGGACCCGCAGCCCGGCAACAACCTGAAATTCTACGACAACTTCTTCGTATCGAAAACCGCCACATACGACTCGCTATATTACCACTGCCTTACCAACAGGCTGCAGGTAGACATCTGCGAGACCAAGTACACACCCGAGCTGAGGGGCGCCATAGGCACCGAAAACGAGAAATACTTCAACTTCCAGGGCCTGCCGTACCAGAAAGAACAGCCCACCACCACAATGAACTCGTACATAGAGGGCTCCATCCGCAAAAACAAATCCAAAAACCTAATCCTGAACGGACGATACCGCCAGTATCTCACAGGACTCAGGAGCGGAGATATGTTAGTGAACGGCGACCTCGGATTCAAGATATTCAAGGGCGAGAGCGACACCGTAAACTACAAGATGAACGCATCAGCTGAATTCCGCCGCGAAAAGCCCACATACTTCGAGAAAAAATACTACTCCAACAACTTCCAATGGGCACAGGACTTCGACAAGGAAAAGACCCAGACCCTGAGAGTAGGCGGCGAGATAGAGATCCCAAGATGGCACATGAAGATAGGCGCCTCCAACTACCTGATAAAGAACTATGTATACATAAACGAGGAAGCCAAGCCAACCATGTACAAAGGTGACTTGACAGTGCAGAGCCTCAGCATAATGAAAGACTTCTACGTATGGAAGCTGAGATTCGCCAACAGGGCCACACTGCAAAACTCCAAGCAGAACAGCATACTCTGCCTGCCCAAATACGCGCTGTACCACGCCACATACCTCGAGTTTTTCCTCGTGAAAAACGTGCTGCTCACACAACTGGGCGGCGAGGTAAGATACTCCGGCGAATACAACGCATTCGGATACCAGCCGGCCACATCGCTCTTCTACCTCCAGCCCAGAAAAGACGGCAGGCCGCTCATAGCCGGCAATTACCCGATAATAAGCGGATTTGCCAACATCAAGATACACGGAGTGCTCATGTTCTTCAAGTGGGAGCACATCGACAACAAATGGTTCGGAAAAGACTGGTACGCCTCCACCGACCATTACCCGATGCAGGACTTCCACTTCATGTTTGGAATACTCTGGAGATTCAAGGACTAAAAAAAATCAAAAAAAAATTAGGGTATTGGCGATATCGCGTGTTATATAGGCAAACAACCAAGGAACACTCTTTAAAACCAAAAATCCTTCATTTATCAACACACAAAAGGAGGCCACATCAGCGGTCTCCTTTTTCGCTATCAAAAAAACACCCCGAATACATGCACAGAATCTATATTGTATTAGCTGCCATACTATCCATAGCCAGTGCAGCTAATGGCCAAAAAACTGAAACCACCTCTGCGGGCGCCAAGACTGCACGCATACTGCCCGGCGACTCCGACTTCGGATACCCGATGGCGCGCCTGGGCGACCCTCTGACTCTGGAATTCGACATCCTGGACGACCAGTACTCCGACCTCTACTACTCCATACAGCACCTGGACAGCGACTTCCAGCCCGACGACCTGAGCTTCGGAGAATACGCCGAGGGATTCAACGACCGCCCCCTTCAGGACTACGAGCAGTCGTTCAATACGCTGGTATCGTACACCCACTACACCATCACCATCCCCAACCGCGACATACAGCCCACAATATCAGGCAACTACAGCATCACCGTATACGACGGCGACAATCCCGACGAGCCTGTAGTCCGCAAATTCTTCATGCTATACGACGATGCCGACGCATCAAAGATATCAGCTGATATAATACAACCATTTCTGCCCGAGCATCAGATGGGATGCCAGCAGATAGAGGTAAAATTCGACAACTCGCGCCACAAGATAAACAACCCCGGCCGGTACATGAAAGTATACGCCCAGCAGAACTACGACCCGGAGCTCCGACAGAGGCTCGAGATTTCCGGATTTCTGGGCAACGAGATCCAGTACCGGCAAAACGACGGCGGAAACATCTTCCCCGGCGGCAACACTTTCGACTTCCTGGACGCCAAGGACGTGCACTTCCGCCCGCTGTACGTGGACGCAATACTCTACAACGGCCGGCATTACCACTACTATGCCACCGCCACCGACCACAACAACGCATACTACACCCGCGACGACCTCCACGGACAATACTACATCAAGAACGACCGCGCATTCAACCAGCAACTGGAATCCGACTACATAGACGCCACATTCCGCCTCAGGTACGACCCTTTCACCGACTACAAGATTTATCTCTACGGCGCGCTCACCAACTACCTCCGCGACGAATCGTCTCAGCTGAAATGGAATCCCGACCAGGAACTCTGGGAAACCACCATCACACTGAAACAGGGCCTATACAACTACCAGTTTGTAATGGTGGATGCTGATGGCAAAATCGCAGACTACGGCCACGGAAGCCACTTCAACACGCCCAACCAATACCTGATAACCATCTACACCACCCATCCCAAGGACCGCGGCGACAGGCTGCTGATGGCAAAGGTAGTAAGGTGATTCCCCCAAAAATAACATAAACGCAGTATAAAAAAATGTCAATGTTTGAAAACGTCAAAATATTCCGCGACTCGATGGATCAGTGCGGAAACAACGACAAATTGAAAAAGTCGATAGAAGAAACCCGCGAGAATCAGAAAGTAATCCTTGAGGGCGACGCTCTACAGTTCGACGCCACACTCTACGCCCGTTACGAGGAGGAGGCTACAGTAAGGATATCAAGCTTCCGCACCATGGAGGCCGCACGCCAATACGCCGCATTAGGCAGAAAGGTGTGCGTATTGAATTTCGCCAACTGGTTTCAGCCCGGCGGAGGTGTAGAGGAAGGAGCCAACGCTCAGGAAGAGTGTCTGTGCCGAATCTCAACACTATACCCATGCATCACCATCCAAGACTGCTGGAACAATTTTTACAAGCCCCACCGACAGATCGGCAATCCCATGGCCAACAACGACTTGATCTACTCGCCCGGAGTAACAGTCTTCAAGACCGACACCACATCTCCCGAGATGATGGACGAGAAAGACTGGTTTAAGGTGGACGTGATAACCGCAGCCGCGCCGGACCTCCGGGGCTGCCCCCACGAGATCCGCACCTCAGAGGATTTCTACAAGAACATGAGCATCACACATTACAAACGCGGAGCCCGCATCATGGATACCGCCATCAGCTGCAATGCCGATACAATAGTAATAGGAGCATTCGGCTGCGGCGCCTTCCGCAACGACCCCGAACTCGTGGCCAAGACCTACAAGGCCCTCCTCCCCGACTACATGCACGCCTTCCGCACAATAGAATTCGCAATATACTGCGGCGATGCGGAGAGGCTGAATTACCAGGTTTTCAAGAAGGTGATAATGGGATAAAAACTTTCTAATTTTTTTGCATAATTATTGCTGTAATTAAAAAATAATTACATAAATTAGCAGACTATAAAAAGTAAAAAAATCCCAATTCAAAAAAAATATTAACATACAAACTAAAATGAACATGAAAGACAAAGGCATAGCCTATGCACTGCTGATATTCGGCGGATCTATTGGATTGCACCGCTTCTACATCGGCAAAATCGGATCAGGTCTTCTGTACGCATTTACTTTCGGAGTTTTCGGAATCGGAATAGTATTGGACCTCTTCACCCTTGGCGAGCAGGTAGAAGCCTGCAACATGAGGAATCAGCTGGTCAACAATGACGGCGCCATCAACTCATCCCTGGCAAACGCCGTGCTCACCAACCAGGCGGCATTGGCAAACCTTCTCAGCCAGCAGGCACAAAACAATCAGCCTCCTCAGCAGTACTCTCGCACCACTCCCGGCGGTGTCGACAAGATAAAAATGCTCACCGACCTCAACCAGCTGCTATACGCCGGCATCATCACACAGGAAGAATTCGATGCCGAAAAAGCCAAGATATTGAATTCGTAATTTTTCCGATTCAGATACCACGGGAAAGATGGACAAGAGGATAAAGGCGTAAGTTATTCTCCCAAACATAAAAGAGCCTAACAACTATAAAAGAGAATGCGGAGCACATCTCCTCATTCTCTTTTACTTTTTCCGTCAATCGCTCCAATAACTTTCCGTCAATCGCTCCAATGAAACTCCGTCAATCGCTCCAATAAAATTCCGTCAAATGACCCAATAAAATTTCGTCATTTGACGGAATTTTGTTATTTTTGCAGTGTTGAACAATGAATATTTGCTATGAATAAATACCGAAACAGAATAGTAGACAATATTTTAAAGCGCAAATTAGCCGGCAAGGGCGCGGTATTGATTGAAGGTCCAAAATGGTGCGGGAAAACCACCACAGCACGCCATCAGTCAAAGAGCGTATTGCTTATGGACAACCCGGCCGAGAAAAACCAGAACATCCGCCTTGCGGAGATGGATCCGGCAATCCTTTTGACCGGCGACACTCCAAGACTGATTGACGAATGGCAACTTGCCCCAAAAATATGGGATGCTGTGCGCTACGAGGTTGACCAGCGTGGCGAGCCGGGACAGTTTATCCTTACGGGATCGGCAGTGCCGCCTGACACCAAGGACATCAGCCACAGCGGAACGGGCAGATTCTCTTGGCTCACGATGCGGCCAATGAGTCTCTTTGAATCGGGAGAGTCGAATGGTTCTGTAAGTATCAGAGACTTGTTCACGGGGAAAAAAGCATCAGGAATCAGCAACATCGACATCAACAAACTCGCATTCCTCATCTGCCGTGGAGGTTGGCCGGGCTCCATCTTCTTCGATGACGACATAGCTCTCGATCAGGCCAAGGATTATTACGATGCCGTGGTGAGATACGATATTTCAAGAAGCGACAATATTAAACGAAATCCTGAGCGTGTAAAGCTCCTGATGCGCTCATACGCCAGAAACCAAGGCTCGCAGGCCACTATAGGAACCATTGCAGCTGATATGTCAACCAACGACAGCCAGTCCGATAGCAAGACAATATCATCGTATATATCAGCACTGAAAAAGATTTTCGTAGTGGAGGACTCTCCTGCTTGGAATCCAAACCTCCGCTCCAAATCCGCCATCCGTACAGCTGATACAAGATACTTTGTAGATCCATCAATCGGAACGGCGGCTATGGGTTTGGGACCCAACGATTTGATAAACGACCTGAATACAATGGGCCTTATGTTCGAGACCCTTTGCATTAGAGACCTCAGAGTTTACGCCGATGCTCTCGACGGACAGATCTACCACTTCAGAGACCGTAACGGTCTGGAGTGCGATGCTGTAATACATTTAAGGAATGGCAGTTACGGTTTGATAGAAATAAAACTTGGTGGCGACTCTCTCATAGAGGAAGGTGCGCAGACACTGAAAACACTTGCAAGCAAAATTGATACCGACAAAATGGAACAGCCATCTTTTATGATGGTACTTACAGGAGTTGGCAAATACGCATATATGCGCGAGGACAATGTTATGGTAGTTCCGATAGGCTGCCTGAAAGATTAGAAACGAAAAGCCGCACATACATGCGGCTTTCCGTTTCTAAAGCTAATACTTCCTGAACCAGCTCCGTATCTTCATCATCAGCACGCCCCAGATGGCCTCGCCGAAGATGTTGGTGCTCATCTTGCTGGTGCCAAGGCTGCGGTCGGTGAAGATGATGGGAACCTCCTTGATCCTGAACTTCTTTTTCCAGGCGGTAAACTTCATCTCTATCTGGAA
>JAZUEG010000463.1:0-2084 GCA_045640025.1 Bacteroidales bacterium | reverse complement strand
AGAAGGCCAACCAGATGCTCAACGAGAAAAACGCCGAGGTAAACGCACAGAAAGAAGAGCTTGAGGCACAGGCACTGCACCTCAACGAGATAAACAAGCAACTGGAAACCAGCCGGGAGATGATCCTGGGATCCATACGATACGCGCAGACCATACAGACGGCCGCTCTCCCCACCGAAAACGACCTGAACTGCGACTTCAAGTCATTTGTGCTGTATCACCCCAAAGACATAGTGAGCGGCGACTTCTACTGGAACTACTGCGAGAAGCTGGAAGACCGCGAGGTACACATAATAGGCGTAATAGACTGCACCGGCCACGGAGTACCGGGCGCATTCATGAGCCTCATCGGAGTAAACCTGCTGGACCAGATAGTAAAACAGAAAAAAATATTCTCGCCGGCCAGCATACTCCTGGAGCTCAACAAGGCCGTGAGATCGGCCCTCCGCCAGCAGGAGAGCCACAACAACGACGGCATGGAGGCCATCATCTGCAAGATAGAGGACTTTGGCAACAACAATTACTCGATGACATACGAGGGCGCCAAATTCCCGATCTACCACTACATAAAGAGCGGAAACCACATCGCCACATACAAATCGTCGAGAAGGCAGATCGGCGGACAGTTCCGCAACATAGAATCGATGCTCAATTTCGAGGACCACGTGGTGCAGGTAAGCCCCGGCGACAGAATCTACATGACATCCGACGGCCTAAGCGACCAGAACAACCAGGCCCGCAAGCGCTACACAGCCAACCGTCTGGTGGAAAAACTCATGGAATCCATACAGATGGATATGCCTCAGCAGCGCGACTACATCTGGGACGATGTATCAACGTTCATGACAGGATGCGGACAGCGCGACGACATCACAGTACTCGGCATAGAGCTATAGCGGCATAGTTTTTTTTATAGCAGCTAATGGCGATATATACACAAAAATCCCCGGACTCGCACATCAGCGAATCCGGGGATTTTTGTGTATTGTATTCTACCTCTCTGTATTAGTGGAGAGGAACCACAGCACCGGTACCGGGAACTATGTAAGCGGCCTCGGGCACTTCCTTGCCGTTCCAGTTTTTGGCCCTCTGGAGATTTACCTCGTAATTCCACTGAGCCTGCATTACCTGAAGGTTCTGCGAGATTTTCTGGTTTTCGTATGCCTGGGCATCAGCTGCAAGTCTCTTGGCCTCGGCGGCACCCTTGGCCTTGGCTATCTCTGCCTCGGCATCCAGCTCGGCGGCCTGCTTGCGTGCCTCAGCCTCCTTCACCATCTTCTGGGCCTGGGCGGCGGCGATGTTGGCCTCCTGCTCAGCCTGTTTTACCTGCTGTGTGCGGTTGGCGGTCTCCTTGATCTGCTTGTCGAAGTCGTCGCTCCAGTCGAGGTTGGTGATAGTGGTGGAGTTTATCACTACGGGATAATTGTCCTGCATACGGCGCAATACCACTTCCGAAACCTGCTGTGTAATAGCCTCCTGCTCTGCAACTATCTCATAAATAGAATACTTACCAGTGGTCTCCTTGAGAGATGCTTTAATGCAGTCTTTCATGGCATTCTCTATGATGGAAGAGTTGCGGTATTTCTTCACGATCTCTATTATGCGGTTCTCGTCGTAATTGTAGCGCACTGCCACAGTGGCGCCCAGAGTCTGCATATCCTTGGTGAGGGCACCGTCCTCATCCACGCGGAATGTTACCTCGTAGGTCTTTGGCACTATCGAGAAAGTCTCGATGGATGTCAGGAAAGGAACCTTCCAGTGGAAACCGGGCTGCATGGGCTCCTCGGATACTATCTGTCCGAGACGAACCTCCACTCCCCTCTCGTCGGGCTCTATTACAGTATATGAGCTGAAAACCACTACCAGGGCAAAAACTCCAGCTAATACACCCAGTACAGACTTTCCTGTGATATTGAAAGATGGTTTTGATGGTGTTGCCATATTTTTTCGATATAGATATAATTGGTAATTGTGATTATTAATCTACAAACTTGTAGCCCACGCCCTTTACAGTCTTGATGTATTTCTCGCCGATTTTCTCGCGGAGTTTACGGATGTGAACATCAATTGTGCGGTCGCCCACC
>JAZUEG010000462.1:0-3807 GCA_045640025.1 Bacteroidales bacterium | reverse complement strand
ATTCCAGCCTTGTCGAGTTGCAGGAGTTCTATCTGTTCGTCTCCGCCCTCGGTGCAGAGCAGAAGACCCAAAGGAGGTTGCTCGTCGGGCTCCATTTCGTTTAACTCAAGCCAACGGAGATACAGTTCCATTTGTCCCTTGTACTGAGCCTTGAATTTTCCAAGTTTCAAGTCTATAGCGATAAGTCTGCGGAGTTTTCTGTGGTAAAACAGCAGGTCTAGATAGAAATCCTCTCCGTCTATTATCATACGTTTCTGACGGTCCACAAAACAGAAGCCTGCTCCGAGTTCCAGTATAAATTGCTGAAGGTGAGTTACCAAACCGTCTTCGAGGGATTTCTCGCTGTACATACCTTTCAGGCCTGCAAAGTCGAGGAAGTACGGACTCTTGAACACCAAATCAGGCGAGAAAGTCTCCTTGTTGCGCATATTGGCCAGTTCCTGTTTGATGAACTCGTCAGGCTTGCCACTTATCGCCGTCCGCTCATAAAGCATACCGTCGATCTTGGCTTCAAGGGTTCTTTTACTCCATTTTTCCGAAGCCGCCATTGTGATATAAAATTCACGGGCCAGATCATCCTTGATTGGCATAACTATCAGAAAATGAGTCCACGACAATTGTGTCACCAGTGGTGACACAATTTGGAAATCAGGAAATTGTTGAGCGAATTTCATCATTCTTTGGATAGTTCTCAACTCGAATCCCTTTCGTCCATACTCGTTCTGCAATTGTGTCGCCACTGCCGACACAATTTGTTTTCCGTATTCAGCGCGCTTGTTGCCAAGCACTTCGCGATTGATGCGGTCTCCGATATGCCAGTACATAATGGTAAGTTCGGAGTTGACAGTCTTGGCCACGTTGGTGCGGGCCTTGTCGATTATCTGTCGCAAGTCCTGCATAAGGTCCTGCGATATGTTGGTGTTTTGTGGTAATGATGCCATTTTTGTTGTGTTTAAAAAGCGCAAATATAATGTTTTTTTTGATAATATGCAAGGACGGAAAGTTTTGGGATTTTTTTCGCACTTCGTTTTGTGAAAAACTTTCACGCTTTCGTGAGATATTTTCACGGTTTTATTAATATATTTGCGCCAAAAATCATATATCTATGCTCAGAAATTTCTTTCTTATATTATTTTTGCTGTCTGAAACCCTCGCCTTGGCGCAGACTCGCCGGGCGCTGGTGGTGGGGATTGGCGAGTATCAGGATTCCCGGTGGCACAGGATTTCCGGCGACAGGGATGTGGAGATTGTGCGCAGGTATCTGGTGGCCAATGGCTTCAAGGAGGCTGATATCAGGGAACTTACTAACTCTGACGCCACTTTCCGGAATATCAGGGAGGCGTTTCTGATGCTTGGGAAATCAGCAAAGAATGGCGATGTGGTCTATATCCACTTTTCGGCTCACGGTCAGCAGGTTACGGATTTGGATGGCGACGAGGCCGATGGCTACGATGAGGCCATTGTGCCTTACGATGCCTTCAAGGAATATACGAAAGGTGTTTACGAGGGCGAGCGTCATATCACCGACGATACGCTATTCCGCTGGCTCTCAGTACTTAAGGATAGGGTAGGGGAGACGGGCAAGGTTGTGGTGGTTAGCGACGCCTGCCACTCCGGCGACGGATCGCGCGATGACGACGACCTGCTTACTGTGCGTGGCACGTCGGGAAAATTCATCATTCCGGGCCCCAGAAGTTTAGAGTCAGCTAACCCTAAAAAACTGCGCTGGACCTACATATCGGCTTGCAAGAGTTATCAGAGCAACTATGAATATGTGGAGCCGGCATCAGGAAACAGTTTCGGAAGGCTTACGTATATGATTCATAAGATGCACGGCTTGGGCACGGCTTTGTCTGAGGTCTCGGCCGATGAATACGGCAGGCAGTTGAGGTTGCTTTTCGGGGATGTGTGCGAGATTCCGCAGACTCCCGAGGTGGAGAGTTTCAGGATGGATTTGCCGATTTTTTAATGTAAATGCTATGACCGACAAGGATTATATAACCCTCATAAAATCAAACGACAACAAGGCCGTCGCCAAACTCTATAACGGCTTGAGGAGGCCTGTGTTGTCGTTTCTGAGTTCGTATCCAAAACTAAGCCCCGACGACAGGCTTGATGTCTTTCAGGAGACTCTGGTTTGCCTGGTCAACAATATTCAGAAAGATGGATTCGCGCTCACCTGCAAGTTGGAGACCTACGCCATTGCCATCTGCAAGAATATCGCAAGCAATGTTTTGCGCAAGGCATCGCCGGTAATCCCAATCGACAGAGGCTCAGAGAGTTTCGACCTTATCGACGTTGTGGATTCGGGCGACGACGTTCAACTCCGCATCGAGAAGGACGAGGAGACTTCTATGATGAGGGCGGTTTTCCGACAGATGGGCGACAACTGCCGATTACTTCTCACGGCCTTCTATTACGACGAGAAATCGTATAAGGAGATTGTGGAGACTCTTGGAATCTATCAAAATGAGGATTCCGCCAAAACCGCCAAGAATAAGTGTATCAACAAGATGCGCAGTTTTTATGAGAATTTGAACAATTAAAAATCGAAAATTAAAAATCGAAAAATCAAAAATGAAATCCATTTCAGACGAAAAAATTATACGCGCTATCCGTGAGGAATCTCTCAAGGATATGCTCCGCGAGGAGGAGCGCAGGATTCAGAAACGACAGAAGACCATAAAACTCTTCACCACATTGCTCTCCGTAGCCGCCGTGCTTGTGATTGGAATTTTTGTGCTCAAAACCCATCGTCAGCCCGATTACTTCGCTCTTGCCGACAACTACGTTGCCCAACTTGAGGAGCCGGCCCCATCCCGTGGCGACAACGACCTCAGCGACAAATACTTCGCAATAATCACTTCTCTTAAAAACAACGATAAGGGAGTCCTCGCCGATATTGAGGCCTTTTATAAGATTGTATCAGATTCCAACGAACTCGATCCCGACGAAAAAGATTTCTACATTATAAATATGAACTATTTCGAGGCCCTCGCACACCTCAAGAACAACGACTTCAAGAAAGCCGAGCCGTTGTTGAGGAAAGTATCAGAAAGCCAAAGCAAATACGCCGAGATGGCGAAAAAGATTTTGCAATAATATAATCAATGACACGCACGTCCGTGCGTCTCTACAAGCATAACGTCTGAAAATCAGCAAATCCGAATATGACGTAATTTGCGCTCGTAGAGACGCACGGACGTGCGTGTCAATCATTTTGTGTCGATCAATTTGCGTCTCTCGTCTCTCATCTCTAAACTTTTTTCTCCTCCACAGGTTACCTTTCCCTTGTTCCTGCTATCAACTGTCAGAAAACCCAAAAAACAAACTGACAGTTATGGAACAGATTCACATAGGACAGATCATCAAGGCGGAGCTGAAGAGGCAGGAGCGGACTCCGGCCTGGCTCTCGCGCTGTATCAACTGCGACCGCACCAATATTTACCATATCTTTGCCCGCAAGAGCATCGACACTCACTTGCTCTGGCAGATATCCCAGGCCCTGAGGGTTGATTTTTTCGAGTATTTCAGGCCGATGGGGTAGTGGATGGGTTGTGAATTTCCCCAAAAAATCCTATATTTGCCACAGATTCCAATACTACCAAAAAATATGAGAGCAAAAAAGATTTTATTTGGATTGCTGTCGCTGATGATAGCGTCGTGCGGAAACGACAAGAACGATACCATAACCTGTGATTTTCAGTCTGTTCCAATCGTGGGAGGCGGGTTTGTGCCGGGCATAGTTTTCAGCCAGACACATAAGGACGTCAGGTTTGCGCGTACCGACATGGGAGGAGCCTACCG
>JAZUEG010000461.1:0-11082 GCA_045640025.1 Bacteroidales bacterium | reverse complement strand
CCTATGGCATACGTTTGCGGATGCCATAGGCTCTTTCTTTGTTTATTCCTCAAGAAAAATGTAATTTCCCTTTAATCAATGTGCAAGTTCAGGGAAGAGTACTGGCTTACTAATATTCCGCTTTATGGAGTGGGGGAGTATTTTTGATAT
Organism: Bacteroidales bacterium; assembly: GCA_045640025.1. Taxonomy (GTDB): domain Bacteria; phylum Bacteroidota; class Bacteroidia; order Bacteroidales; family UBA3824; genus UBA3824. The sequence goes on along the minus strand of JAZUEG010000461.1, from coordinate 10,932 downwards.
TTACCTATGGCATACGTTTGCGGATGCCATAGGTAAATTATGGATTACAACAACGCTGTCATATATACAGGAACGTATTCCATATTGTCATCGATTCTCAAGTCTTTGGTATATACAAGGTATCTGTGCGAAATCCTTTCTGAGAATTTGGTGCAAAAGCGGTCTATCGAGGCGTGGGTTTTGTAGCCTGACGATTTTACCTCTATGGGGCAAATCTTGAATTCCCGGGATAGCAGGAAATCTATTTCGTAACTTTTGTTGGATGTCTCGCTGGGAAATGTGTAATAAAACAATTCGTTCCCTGAGGCTTTGAGTTCTTGTGCCACCACATTCTCGTAAACATATCCGAGGTCTGCGCTCAGTTTGTCATTCAGGAGTTTCTGATATATGATATTGTCAGTAGTCTCTTTGTCCTTGAAAGCGAGGGTTATAAACAGACCTGTATCACAGAGATACATTTTGTATCTTGAAGTGTTTTTGGATAAAGCGAATCCCACATTTGGATCGTTGGAATGATAGGCTATGTTTACAACCTTGCTGTTGCCCATTTCGAAAATCAGTTCCTCGGTTTTCTCCGATCTGGTTTCCAAAATGCTGTTTGCATTGTAGCGCAAGGCGTTGCTACTGAGTTGCGAGGGTATAGCCTCAAAGAGTCTGGAGATACTGCCTGTGCTGTCTATCTTGTAAAAATCCTCCGAATAAAGGTCGAGTATGTTTCTTTTTACTATATCGACCGCGCTCAAATTATTGGTTTCCAAATATTTGTTGATAGCCTGAGGCATTCCGCCTACAATCATATAGAGTCTGAAGTCTCTTAACAGCGACCTGTTTATAGAGTCGCCGAGAGAGAGTTTTTTGCTGAAGGCGTTTCTCATCATATTGAACGAAACCTCGTCGCCTAATGCCCATTTAAATTCTTCGTAATCAAGTGGGTACATATCTATCCTTGTCTCTTCTGAAGGGATTATTATGTCTTTTATGTTTTTGCGGATAGACAACAGCGAACCTGTTTCGATATAGTCGTAACGTTTGTCTTTTACAAGATGTTTTATAGCCTGTCTCGCTTTTGGACATTTTTGTACTTCGTCGAAAATTATCACCGATTTGCGCTCTGCAAGGTTTGTTTTGTATATGAATTGCAACTTGAAGAAGAATGAGTCCAAATCACTCATATTGTCGAATAATTCAAAAACCTCTTCCTTGGCTATTGAAAAATCTATCAGAATGTAGTTCTGATACTCATTTTCAGCAAATTGCACAGCCACAGTTGATTTGCCGACACGTCTTGCGCCTTGTATCAGTAATGCAGTTTCTCCATTGGAATTGTTTTTCCAATCAAGCATTTTTGAGTATATTTTCCTTTTGAAAATCTTATCCTCCATATTATCAGTATTTTATACGGCAAAGATAATACTTTGTCGCGAAATCCACAAATTTATTTTGCCAAAAGTTCTCAAAATCCACAAATTTATTTTGCTAAAAGTCCTCAAAATCCACAAATTTTTCAACTCAGCATATAAATATCCGTTCCTCTTTTGCCCTCGTCGGCGTAGTGGACTTCGTTGGGTTTGTATTCCTCGGGCTCAAGTTCTTCGGGGTGGAGTTTCAGCCACTCTTCCATATTCATTTCTTCTTCCTCGTCCTCCTCTTCCTCCATATCGTCGAAATCTAAATCCTCTTCGTCTTCTTCCCATTCTTCTTCTTCCTCTTCCCAATCCTCCTCGTCGTTAGGGACACCTACCTGCACCTCGATGTGGTTGGGGACGCCAAGTACTTCTGCGTTTTCGTCGCCGTACCATTCTTTTCGGCGGGCGCGGAGGAGTTCCTCGGTGTATTCGTCGGAGAGGATTTCGGACTCTTGTCATATATAAAATTGTCGCTGTCGTCCACCACATAAATCTTGTCGGCGGGCAACATTGGGGTTCTTAGTAGCAAAAGTCCTTCGTAATACATAGTTGTGTTTTTTTTGTTGCCGACAGCGCCAGCCCGTTGGGCTTCGGCGCAATCGGTTACTAATTGTACTGCCTTCCAGGCAGAGCGTTAAGTTGCTTGATGGCAGGGCGTTGCACGGAGTGCAATACTATTATTGGCCTATGGCATACGCTTGCGGATGCCATAGGTAACTATTGATGTAAAATAAAAAATCCGAAGTTCCTGTTTCAGAACTTCGGATTTTTTTGTTTTCCTGACGGTTGTAGGCTTTCTTGGATTTCTGGATTTTGGTAGGGCGGGTTGAGATCAGTTTTCCGTGCTCGGCAATCTCGCGCTCTCTGTCGGCTTTCTTCACTGCGTTCACGTAGTCAAGAACAGCGTTTTTCTTTTTCTTCTTGCTCATTGTTTTTCAGTATTTTGAGGTTAGTTTTTATGAGCGCAAAGATAGAAAAGAAATTTTGTTCTGCAAAAAATCTACAGAAAATCTTTTTTTTGAGCCTTCGGCTCTTGGGGAACATAAATTATCACGAATTAACACGAATTACCAAAAATTTTTTTGATAGAGTAATTTATGGATAATTCGTGTTAATTTATGGTAATTCGTGTTCTTAAAAACGCCGAAGGCGCAAAAAATCATTTTATTTTTTTCTTGGCGAGTTTCTGGATTTCCTTGTCGGTGAGGGCGCGGTTGTAGATTCTGAAATCTGATACAAGCGTCTGTGTCAGGTACTTATCGCCGTGGAATGGGGCTTTGCCTATCCAACAGTATTGTGGCGCGGTCTTGAAGTTGGTTTTCAGGACTGGCATATTCTCGTTGGTGCCGATGAGCGCGCCGTTTAGGTAGAGTTGTCCCTTTTTGCCCTCTTGACGGAAGAGCGCGTGAACCCAAACGTCGCGGTCGGAGGGCTTGCCTTTCATCACAATCTCCTCGTGGTTCCAACCGCCCGTGGAGGTCTCGAAACGCTCCTCATTGAGTCTGTAGGCCATATAGGGACCTTCCTCGGCCTGGTTTTCGGCGAGGTGCGAGAAGGCGAAAAGGAAGTGTCCGTAGCCGTCGAGTTTGTTTTCCGACGATACTTTGTAATATACCGAAATGGTGAAATCATCGAGGCTTGCGACAATCTCCCCCGCGTCTGGCCCCAAATCGAAATAACCGTCCTGAGAGCCGAGGTTGAGAACGTGCTTTTGGATAGTGGCGTTGTTGTGGAGGCGTGAGTCGTTGGCGTCGCCGAAATCAGCCTTATAGACCAATGATTTCTGGGCCATTCCCAAAACCGAGACAATGCCCAATATCGCAGTAAGAATTGCTTTTTTCATAGATATTATGTTTTTTGAGGTTATCAGCCCAATATTAGCAAAAATTTGGGAACTGGGCAAGAGGGCGGAATGGAAAAAATAAAAGGAAAAATATTTTGTATTAAATTGTTGATTTATACTAATTTGAATTTTAAATCCTAAGTTGAATTTAGATTATATTCATAAAAGTTCATCAATATATAATTTTTCTTTAGTTTTTTTGACTATAATCCGTAAATTTCTTGCTATATTTGCACGTTATATAGATTTTGGCCTATTATCCCCTTCTTGGAATCTGGACAATTTTGAAGTAGTGGGGAGGTAAGCGACTGAAATCCTGCACATTGTAAAAAACACAAGGTGTGGGCAGGGTGCTTATTGCCACTACAGGTTGCCAGAACCTCAAGAACTCTAAGTTCCCCTTCCTGCGCCGTTTTCAAAATATAAAATGCAAGAGAATAAGAGAGCAACATTCGCGGGACACGATACATTTCACTGCAAAAGTCTTTGGCTTAAAAAAGGTTACGAATTTGTAAAGGCCAATGGTAACTTTAATGCAGAAGATGCTGTTGTGAAGTTAGGTGTCGGAAAGAATATGGTTGCGTCTATCCGTTATTGGCTGAAAGCCTTTGGTATAGTAGAGTCAGAGACTAATCAAGTGACGAAGTTCGCTGATTTGATTTTGGACTCAGAAAATGGCTATGATCCATATTTGGAGGACGTGAATACACTTTGGCTTTTGCATTACAACCTTGTCACAAGCCAATACGCAACTTCGTATAATGAGTTGTTTGTGAAATTTCATAAGAAAAACAAGGTTTTCGATAAGGAAAGTTTCAAATATTATTTGAAGCAGAAATTTGATAGTGGAGAGTTCAAGGGTGCCGTCTACAACGAGAATACCCTAAAACGTGATGTTGATACATTACTGAAAATGTATGTCAATCCTCAAAGTACAAACTGCGAAGATTACACTTCTGTATTGTTTGACCTCAATTTGATAAAAAAAGTTGAAAAGAATTATGAATTCAACTACTCTACTAAATCAAATATTGACCCACTAATATTTTTGTATGCAGTAAAAGACTATGCCGCTGATGGTGCAACATACGATTACACTAAGGTACTAGAATTGGCTATGTTATTCTGCATTAAGGTAGTTGATATTTATGACATTTTTGAAAAACTTCATCACATTAATGAGAACATTATCTACGATAACAACGAAGGTAATCATATCATTACTTTGGACGAGGAAATGTCACCAGAAAAAATTTTGAAAATGTATTACGAAGGATAGGAAATGATAAACGCATCTGCAAATATAGAAAGAGATTTTGGACAAGACTTGAATTATGTGGTTACTGCCAATTCAAAAAATGTGATTGGCAATATAATCAACTATTTCAAGTCCGGACTGCATTCTATATGTCTTATTGGTTCTTACGGAACTGGTAAGTCAAGTTTCATTATTGCAATGCAGAATTGTATGAATGGTATCTCTTCAGGAAATGATATTTTGCTGAAAGACCCAACTCAATTCAACAATTTCAATCAATTCCATTTTACTAATATCGTGGGAGAATATTCTTCTTTCTACGATTTGTTGCAACGTTCTATTTGTCCAGATACTATATTGAACGACAAGAACTTATACAAAGTATTGAAGAGTTGTTATGAAAACATACAGAAAGATAATAAGTTTTGGGTTATTTGTATCGACGAGTTTGGCAAGGTACTAGAGCATGCCGCCAATAATAATCCAGAACGAGAGATGTATTCAATACAGAAGTTCTGTGAGTTTGTTAATGGTTCTGATAAGAATATTCTGTTCCTCTCAACTCTTCATCAGGGTTTTGGTGCGTATTCTCAAAAACTAACCTTGGAGCAAGTTCAGGAGTGGAATAAGATAAAAGGAAGAATTTGCGAAATTGCTTTCAAAGAGCCTGTTGAGCAACTCTTGAATATAGTAGCAAAACAGATATCTATCAACAAGTCAATAGTCCAATCAGATACTATAGAGAATTTGTATAATTTGGCTATAGAGTCAAAATTCATTACGAAGGATTTACATAATGATGTGGTCAAATCATTATATCCTTTGGACATTTTCTCCGCGTATATTCTAACATTAGCCAATCAGAGATATGGACAGAATGAGCGAACTTTGTTTATGTTCCTTAATGCTATAGGAAAAGAAGCATTAAGTGAGTTTGTGCCTTCTGATGCCCAGACCTTCAATGTGGCTAAGGTATACGACTATATTGTCTATAACTTTGATTCGTATCTTAATGAACCCAATGCAGATTCTACCAAATTCTCTGCAATTCAGTTAGCAATAGAAAGAATTGATAGCTATGATTTAGGTGAGATACGAGAAAAAGCAATTTCGCTTGTAAAGGTAATTGGATTACTGAATGTTTTTGCAACCGGGGCTGTAAAAATCAATGCGTCAGTTTTGAGTGTCTATGCCTCATTGGCAATGAACATTAAAGATGCAAGTGATATACTTGATAAACTTTGCAAATTCCAGATTATACGCTACGCTTCTTATAAGAATAGCTATATTCTTTATGAAGGTTCTGATATTGATATCGAATTTGAATTGTCGCGGGCTGCGTCGGAATGTTCAAAGCCTGATAATTATATTGATGACATTCGAAATGCCTTTGAAGCTAAAGTTGCAATAGCAAATGCATACTACTTCAAAACTGGCACACCGAGATATTTCGAATACCAATTAACCAACTCACCTTTAACTAAAGTAGCCAAAGGTGAAGTTGATGGCTATTTGAATTTGCTTTTTGTCAAGAATTCTGATTTAGAGCAAACAGAGCAGACATTGCAGGAAATCAAAAACGTTCCTATTGCTTATTGTTTGTACCAAAATACAGATGATATTATTAACCACATTTTTGAGATTGCAAAACTCAATTGGGTTAAGAAGAGTGCTATAGAGGATGATTTTGATAGAGTTGCAAACAGAGAGATTAACAATCTTTTGGCACATGAAAAGTTTGTTCTATCAAAGATTGTTTCTGATAGCATATTCTCAAATAAGGTAAAATGGTATTTTAATGGAGAAGTAATCTCAGATATAAAAAATCAGTTTGATTTGTCAAAATTTTTGTCAACGATTTCTGATACTATATATCCTAAAGTCCCAATATTCAGGAACGAAATGCTTAACAAGCATAAACTCAATAGTGTTATGTGCAAGGCACGACTTGAGTTGTTGGAGCACTTAATAAGCAATTCATATGAAGAGAATATTGGTTTCCCTGAGGACAAATACCCTCCTGAGAAAACGCTATATTATGCAATGTTTAAGGAAACAGGTATTCATATTGCGGATGGCCCTTTATGGAAGTTCGCTGAAGAACCTACAGAAGAATCATTCAAAATACTTTGGGATGTTTGTTGCGAATTCCTGCAATCTACTTTGGAAAAACAGCGCAACATAACCGAGTTGGCAAAGATTCTTTCAGAGTCTCCCTTCGGAATGAAACAGGGATTTATTGATTGCTGGATTCCTGCATTCTTAATTATCAAAAAGGGTGAATATGCCTTGTACCAAGAAGACAGATTTGTTCCTGAATTTAACAGGCCTGTATTGGAACTTATGTTGAGATGTCCAAGCGATTTTTATATAAAGTCATTCAGTACTCAAGGTGTAAAACGGAAGTTCTTTGATAAATATAGGGAAGTGCTTAGAATGAAGAATACTGATTTGAATAGTGATTCTTTTATAGAGACAATAAAACCATTCCTTGTTTTCTATAATAGACTTAACGACTATGCAAAATCTACAAAGGACGTTTCTTCTATAGCAAGAAAGTTTAGAGATGTGATATCAGTGGCAACCGATCCCGAAATGACTTTCTTTGAGAAATTGCCAGAGGCATTAGGTTTCAAAGCAGTGTCTGACGATCAGGATTTTGAAGATATTGGCAGTTTTGTTGAAAGGCTTCAAGAGGCTATTGACGATTTGAAGAGTTGTTATGATGACTTTATTGACAGAATAGAATCAAAAATTTTGAATTGTCTTGCAATCAAGGATAAAGATTTTGATTCTTACAAGAGTAAAATTGACAACAAGTTCAAATCAGTGAAATCAGATCTTATGCCTCAAAACATAAGGAAATTTCACAACAGACTTGTTGGTAAAATTAAAGAAAGAAATACGTGGATTGAATCAGTTTGTTTCACAGTTCTAAACAAACCTCTTGAGAAAATTAAGGATAGTGAGAAAACGTTTTTGTTGGAAACCTTATCGGATAATCTATCGCAATTAGAGGATTATGTTGATATGCACAAGTATCAAGACGAGGAGGTTGTAAGACTGAGTATTACAGAAAACAAAACTGGGTCAACCATAAAGCAGGTCATACTTCCGACAAATCAAATTGAGGAGATGGAAAACCTTAAATCAGATCTCAAAAAGGTGTTAAAAGGTGACAAGAACGTTAAATTGGTTGCCTTGATGAAACTTATTAAAACAGAATTGTAATGGCAGAAGTTAAACATATATTAGGAATATCTGGCGGAAAAGATAGCGCAGCTTTGGCAATTTATCTAAAAGATAAATATCCAGAGCTTCCTATAATGTTCTATACTTGTGACACAGGTTGCGAGTTGGATGAGACATATACTCTTGTCAGCAATTTGGAACAATATTTAGGAAAAATCGAAAAGTGGCAGGCTGTAAAAGATACTCTAGAGCCAACACCATTTGATCATTTCCTAAAAATCAGTGGAGGTTATTTGCCTTCGGTTCAAGCCCGCTGGTGTACACAAAAGATGAAATTATATGTTATGGAAGACCATATAGGCGATGAGCCTACAATTTCATACGTTGGTATTCGTGGCGATGAGGACCGAGAGGGTTATGTTTCGACAAAGCCCAATATCCAGTCAATTTTCCCTTTCAGGAGAAACATTTGGAGTTTGGATATTATTCATCAAGTTCTTAATGATAATAGCATTGAAGATTTTGATGAGTGTTACAAGGCAATCGCTTCTGACGAGGAATACAAAGAAGCAAGGAAATTTTTGAGAGCAAAACTTTCTAAGACATTCTATTATTCCAAGAAATTGAATTCGCTTTTGGATATTTCTGTAAAAACTTTCAATCGTGCGGTTTTCGCATTTTTGAAAATGTACTCAGATTGTCCTGTCAGCAAATTAGATAGTTTCCCACTTGTTGAAAATGAGGATGTTCTTGTAAAAGATGACATTTTCAGAATCCTTGAAGATAGTGGCGTAGGAGTTCCAGGCTATTACAACGAAATTGATTTTGAAGTAGAAGGCAAACACGGCAAATATTGCCGAAGCCGTTCAGGATGTTACTTCTGTTTCTTCCAACAAAGGATTGAATGGATTTGGCTTTTGGAACAGCACCCCGATCTTTTCAAGAAAGCAATGGAATACGAGAAAGATGGTTACACTTGGATTCAAGGCGAATGCTTGGAAGACTTGTCGCAACCTGAGCGAGTAAAACAAATAAAACTCGAACACATACGCAAGTTTGAGGAAATGAATTTGAAATCAAAGAGCAAAAAACTCATCGATATGTTCAAGGAAGACGAGGTTTGTGCTAATTGTTTTATATAAGAATAAGGAAGGTGGAAACTATGGAAGTTAGACTAATTTCAACACCCGAATATGAAGAAGAAGCATTAAAGAATGGAGAAGAACTTATTATAGAAAAGATTTATAATGAGTTTTCCTCCTTAGGGAATGGCTTCTTAAATCACAAAAACTACGAAAAATGTGGTGATTATTATGTCAGAAAGACTGAAAAATGTCGTCATATTTTTTTGTATAAAGATTATGATAATGTTCGAAATGTTTTGTTGATTAGAGTATTAAGAGCAGAAGATAAGGAGATATATGACCTTCGATCACATTCTGTTACAGACGATGAATGGGAGAGGTATGTAAATAAGTCAATGTATGAACCTCCATCAAAAAATGTCGGTTTTTCAGTAGATGCAGGATTGATTAATCGTCTTGGCATAGAATTAGTAGGGAAGGCAGAAACTGCTGTATCTGAATTGATTAAAAATGCTTATGATGCAGATGCAACTGAAGTAAAGGTCGAGTTTATAGATACAGATTCATTAGGCGGAACTTTGATTATTGATGATAATGGTATAGGAATGACAGAAGAGCAATTGATTAATGGATTTATGAGAATTTCATCAACAGAGAAGTATTATAATCCTAAATCTGTATTGTTTGGACGGACTCGTGCAGGAAAAAAAGGAATTGGTAGATTTGCTACACAAAGATTGGGAAAAAAGTTGACAATTATTACCCAACCTATTAATTCTAATGAAGCTTTTGAACTCACGATAGATTGGAATAAGTATGCAATTGGTATAGATTTATCAATTGTGAAATTTCCTCTAAAACGTTTTGTGTCAAAGGGTGGTAATGGTACAAAATTGATAATAAGTGATTTACGAGAAAAATGGAGCGATAAGAAAATTGAGCAGATTCATAATAAATATATATCAACTCTTTTTCAACCTTCATATTTGTCTGAATTAAGTGCTTCTACAAAAATAGCAGTTGCAACAGAATCATCATTTAACGTATCTGTTACCAAAATTGAGAAAAATGAGATACTTACTTATATTTCTGAAAAAGAAAGATATGAAGATCATGCTTTGGCTGTTATTGAAGGGTATGTTGATAAAGATCAATTTGGATATGTAACAACAAAAAGTGTATCTCTAAAGCGAAGTATTAATGATGAAATACAAGAGGTTAAGTATAAGGATGAAGAAGGTAATGAAACGAATTATTTCCCATTGTTGAGAAATATTCAATTTAGGTTTTATTATTATATAGACAAACCTATTTATTATAAAACCAAGTCTTCCACTGTTATTCAGCAAATATTGAAGACTATAAAAGATAGGTATAGTGGAATTAAATTATATAGAAATGGATTCCGCGTCTTGCCCTTTGGAGAGTCTTCTGATGATTGGTTGGATCTTAACAAGAGGTGGTCAGGTGCTAGTGGTGCTACTAATATACCATTTGATGTAAAAAAGTTCATGGGCTTTGTTGAGATAATTGATGACAAAGGTACTTTCGAAGAAACTTCTAGTAGAGAAGGGTTGATCGAAAGTGATGCCTTCTCTCAATTGACTAAGTTCATTATTTTGGCTTTGAGTATTGCTAGAAAAAATATTGGAGAAGTCATATTTAAGATTAGAGAGGATTTCGACAAAGAAGAAAATAGTTCAGATTTTGAATCCATTGACACCCAGCCAATTTCAAATAAGGAATTATTAGATTCTCTTAAGGAGTCCGCTTTCGAGAGTATTAATAATAATAATAATTATACCTCTAAACAGAAGAGGGAAAAACGAATTGAAAGCGAACGTAAGTTCGAACAATTATCTCTTAGGTTAGAAGAAACGGATATGTTGCGTGTCTTAGCTGGTCTTGGGCTTACAATCGGAGAATTCGCTCATGAGATTAAGAATTGCAAAGGCGCAATCTCTGGATTCATAAAAAAAATCCAATTGCAAGATTCTAATTTTTTGATTTATATTGAAAAATTAAAACAGCGGTTATCTGATCTTTGGGGATATACAAAGTATTTTAGTACAACAATATCTCAAAATATGACAAGGGAAAAGGAACCCAATGACATGTTTATGGTATTGTGTGATTTTGAAGATACTA
>JAZUEG010000460.1:0-2178 GCA_045640025.1 Bacteroidales bacterium | reverse complement strand
GAAAGGGCAAGAAGTTCATAGGCGACGGCTACCGCTCCATGCTGCTATCGGCCAGCAACTCGGGTATGTACTATTTCGACATGGACCTGACGTTGGGCAACTTCAAGTACGTGTTCTCGATGAACACTGCCCAGAATTGGGACAATACCTGCGACTCTTACCGTCAGCTGTATATGATATACCACGCGTTTTCATACAATCCGGCGCGCTGGCTCAATATAGGAGGCTACGAGGCCGTGATGCAGATTCGCCGCGATACTTTGGGCAACACCAAGTTCATGGATCTCCATTATATAAATCCGATGCTGTTTTTCCGTCCGCTGGAATTCTCTTTGGGATCGCCCGACGATGCCATCATGGGTCTCTGGGGTAAGGTGCGCATCAAGAATCACGAGTTCTACGGACAGTTTATGCTTGATGATTTTAATTTTGTGGAGATCAAGGAGCATTCCGGCACCTGGAACAACAAGTTCTCCATCCAGACCGGTATTAAGGGATATTTCGGCAATCTGTCTTATCTGCTGGAATACAATTGGATAAGGCCTTTTATTTATACTCACGACAGAACTGTCAACTCATATTCGATGTATCATCAGCCGTTGGCAAATCCTTTTGGGGCCAATCTCAAGGAGACTGTACTGGATGTGAAGTATCATCTAAAGCACTGGGACCTGGAGCTGATGATAGACCATATAAATGTGGGCCGCGACGAGGACTCGCTCTCTATGGGCAACAACCTCTTCAAGTCATACGACCTTCATAAAAAGCAGTTCGACAATTATGTGGGTCAGGGCCTGAGCGAGAAGGATATGAATATCTCGCTATCAGCTGAATACCGCTGCCGTAGACTTAGAAACTTCCGTATCTATGCGCGCGCGGGCAGGCACGAGATGTTTGGCAACGACAACAAATACTTTATCCTCGGTATCAAGACATCCAAACTGTTTTTTGATACCAGCTATTAGGATGAGGCACAATATATTACAACATAACTTAAAAAAATATTTTTGATCATGCGTACGACAGATTTCCTTGTAGTAGGCAGCGGAGTAGCCGGCCTCACCTTTGCGCTAAAGGCGGCAGAGATAGGCAAAGTACTCATAGTAACTAAGGCTCAGGTAACAGACGCCAACACAAATTTCGCACAGGGCGGTATTGCGGCGGTTACTGATACCAAGGTCGACACTTTTGAGAAGCACATCCACGACACCATGGTGGCCGGCGATTTTCTCTCCAAGGAGAATATCGTGAAGATTGTGGTGGAAGAGGCTCCCGACCGCATCAAGGATTTGGTGGAGTACGGAATTGACTTCGACAAGAGGCCCGATGGCTCATTCGACCTTCATAAGGAGGGCGGACACAGCGATTTCCGTATCCTGCATCATAAGGACAACACCGGTTTCGAGGTGGAGAGAGCGCTTGTGGAGAAGGCTTCGCAGCACCCCAACATCACTATCGTGGACCATCTTTTTGCGATGGAGCTTATCACACAGCACTATCTGGGACAGACCTGCACCCGCTACGACGACAACATAGAGTGCTACGGTATCTACGCCCTCAATGTGAACACCGAGAAGGTGGAGAAGATTCTCGCCAAGGTTACTTACCTGGCCACCGGCGGTATCGGCAATATCTATCAGGTAACCACCAATCCTACCATAGCCACCGGCGACGGCATTGCCATGGTGTACCGCGCCAAGGGCGTTATCGACAATATGGAGTTCGTGCAGTTTCATCCAACATCGCTCTACAATCCGGGCGAGAGGCCATCGTACCTTATTACCGAGGCGATGCGCGGTTTCGGCGCCATCCTGAAGACTCAGGACGGCAAGACTTTCATGGAGAAGTACGACGAGCGCGGATGTCTGGCTCCTCGCGACATTGTGGCCCGCAGCATCGACAACGAGATGAAGCTCCGTGGCGAGGATTATGTTTACCTGGATGCCACCGGCACTGATACTGAGGCTCTTAAGCAGCATTTCCCTAACATTTACGCCAAGTGCCTCTCTATAGGAATCGATATCACCAAGAAACCTATTCCTGTGGTTCCAGCCGCCCACTATCTCTGTGGCGGTATCCGCGTGGATGAGTACGGACGCACCACCATCAAGCACCTCTACGCCGGCGGCGAGACTCCGTGCTCTGGTCTCCACGGCGCCAACCGTCTGGCCAGCAACT
>JAZUEG010000459.1:0-8327 GCA_045640025.1 Bacteroidales bacterium | reverse complement strand
CCTGGATGGATCTGTTGAGCTCCTTCACATTCTCGTCGATCAGTGAGATTGTCATCAGCTGGTTCTGTCCTGCCTCGGCTATCTGGTTCATGAGGTCGGCGCACTGGTCCACCTCCGGGAGGATGTCGGCCAGACGGCTGTGGGCTATCTCGGTGGTTTCCACAGTCTTCTGAGCGCCGTCTATGATGTCGTTGGCCGATGCCTTGCATTTCTCGGCGAGTTTGCGGATCTCTGATGCCACTACGGCAAATCCCTTGCCCTGCTCGCCTGCGCGGGCGGCCTCAACGGCGGCGTTGAGAGCCAGTATGTTGGTCTGGAATGCTATGTCGTTTATTATGTCGATCTTGTCGGATATGTTCTTTACGGCTTTCAGGTTGTTGGACTGGGTTACTTGGATATCCTCCACGTCCTTCTTTATCTGCTCGGCTATGGCCACGGTCTTCATTCGCTTCTCGGAGTTGTTGTTGATCTCGTCCTGAATGTAGTTGACCGACTGTACAATCTGGTCGGCGGTAGCGGCCTGCTCGTTGCTGGTCTGCGATAGTGTCTGGGTGGTTCGGTTGATCTCGGCAGCTGATGTCGACATATTCTCCGCGCCCTCCACTACGTTGCCGAGCATCTGTTTCAGGTTTCCGGCCATCTTGTAGCATGCTTTCAGTATACCTGTGGCCTTGCCGTCGTTTTCTGTGGAGAGGTCGCCGTCGGCCATCTTGTTTACTGTGGCCTCCACGTCGATTGGCTCGCCGCCTATCTGGCGTACCACCTTGTCGCTGAATATTGAGAGTACTATCACCAGCATTGTGGCGAGTGCCATCATTACTATTATCAGGGTCCACATTACCCTTGTGATGGATTCGTATTTCTTGGCCTCGGGGTATATGAATGCCACGTATCCCTCGCCCAATGGCGAGAATTTGTACTGGAGTACGTAGTTGGTCTTGTTCATGGCAAATGTTATGGCCTTTACGTCGGTTTCGTGGTCGGAGTTCATCTGGTTGTATATCTCCTCGGGCAGCTGCTGGAATGCGGGGTCGGATGTTATGAATGCGTTGTTGTTGTTTTGCGGGTACCAGGCTGTGGCTCCAAAGTCGAGAATCTGTTTTACGTTGGCGAAGTTTTTCTGCTGGAGGGCGGCTTTCTCGCCTCCGGCAAATAGCATGCCCCTCAGCTCGCCATTTATCATTATGGGCACGTAGAATGCGGCGTAGAGCTTGCCGAGTACTTCGGCCTGGCCCTGGAAGAGGCCCTGCGATTCTATGGCTTTTGCCACGTTGCTGTTGTTGTCGAGTATGGTGCCTACGGATGTCTTGCCATCAGCTGTCTTGATGGACGACGACAGCCTCACGTATCCCTGTGGTGTTTTCTGGAATATCGAGAATTCGCACTCGGGGTAGTTTTTGTTGAAGTTCTGGGCCATGTCGGAGTTGTTGATCACCTGGTTGTTGAATTTCCAGACTTTGGTGCTTACTCCGTTCAGCTGCATGGTCTCGTCGGTCTCCACTATGCCGCCGTATTGTGTGAATGCTGTGTTTACGGTGTTTATCAGCAGCATGTTCTGCGATATGAATGAGTACAGCGATGCGTCGAGCATGTTGGATGCGGCTACTATCTCCGATGCCACGTTTTTCTCTATGGTGTCGGATAATACCGATTTTGTTACCTTGCCTATGGATATGTAGAGCGACAGGAATATCACTGTGCCTGATATTGCCACGAGGGTTAGCAGTGTGCTCTTGATGCCGAATTTTGTTGTCTTTGCCTTTTTCATATTGCTGGTATCTTTTTTTAGTATATTATTCGTTGCAATTTCTTTGCCAATATAATTGTTGCAAATGTACACATTATTAGCTATAATACAAAAAAAGCATCCAAAAATATTGAATGCTTTTTTTGTTCATGCCTTTTTTTACTAATTAGTCTCTTACCAGGAAATCATCGTTGATGAAGTTCTTGGTCTTGTTGTTCTTGTCTTTGATTCCCCATGTGAGGAAGAGTGCTACTGCTACTGCGAGTGCGCCCCAGATAATGTTTGTAATCATTTTCGTTTAGTTTTTTGGTGTTGTTTAAATTTTTTTCTACGATGCAAAGTTACAGCTAATGCGCCATTAGCTGAAATGAAATTTATGGAATGTTTCTATTACAGCAATCGGTTTTTTATGTGTATTTATCGCTAATTCCGATAAGTGTTATCGAAAAAAATAATGTATCAGCTGATGGTTTTTGATATGGAATCACTAATTTTGTAGCCGAAATGGAATTGAGACAGCTAAAATATTTCTGCAAGATAGCAGAGTGCGGCAGTTTTTCGGAGGCCGCCAATATATTGTGCATTTCGCAGAGCACACTTTCGCAGCAGATCCGTCAGCTCGAGGGCGAGATAGGCGGCGACCTCTTTGTGCGCGATACGCGTCATGTGCATCTTACCGACGTGGGCCAGGCATTGTTGCCATCTGCCCGGCGTACATTGTCTGAGGCCGCGTCGTGTATTAGCCGTATGCGCGATGTGATGCAGCTTCAGGCTGGCGAGATCAATATCGGATGTACTTATACTTTTGCGCCCATGCTCAAGGATACGGTGCTTACCTTCATGAAACAGTATCCGGGAGTTAAGCTCAATATCCACAGCCACTCCATGGAGAAGCTGATGGAGATGCTGGAGGCCGAGAAGATAGATGTGGCCCTCAGCTACAAGCCTCTGGTGGCCTATCCCAATATCGAGTCGCACATAATTTTCGACAACAGGCTGTCGGTGGTGGTGAGCGACACGCATCCGCTGGCCAAGGAGAAGAGCCTGCGCCTGGCCGATATCGAGAAATTCTCGCTGATACTGCCGGCCAGGGGCCTCATGGCGCGCAACATATTCGATTCGATGACCGAGGCGCTCGACCGCAAGTTTGATGTGAGGCTCGAGATCAATGACGTGTCGGTGCTAATATCGCTGGTGAGGAACAGCAAGCTGGTAACTGTGCTGTCGTCGGCCACTGTGGCCCACAAGACCGGAGTGGTGGCCATCCCGATAGCGGGCAAGGGCACAGAGATGCAGGGCGCGTTCAATTTCAAGACGGGATCTTACATGAAGGGAGCCACGCGCGAGTTTCTGAGGATTCTTTGCGAAAACCGATCGCTGCAGATGGTATTGATGGAAATTTTCGATTAATATTGAGAATATTTGATAAGTTATTATTTTGGGTGAATTGAAAAACGGCTGAGAGTTGCATTAGCAGCTCAAAGCCGTTTTTGTTTTTTTAGAAAGTCTTGTCGAGAATCTTCTCCACGTCCTTGGCAAAATGGGTCATCTCCAGTACATGCTCCTTTTCGGCAATGTCGTCGGCCGAGTCCTGTGCCGATACCCCGCACTCGTGCTGGAAAATGATCTCGCCCCCGTCGCATACATTGGATACATAGTGCACCGTCATTCCGGTCACGGTCTCGCCGGCGGCCTTCACGGCCTCGTGCACGTGGTGTCCCCACATACCCTTGCCGCCGAACTTGGGCAGCAGCGCCGGATGCAGGTTTATTATCCTCTGGGGATATGCCTCTATGAGGTAGTCGGGAACAATAGGCAAAAATCCTGCGAGAACTATGAATTGTATTCCGTATTTGGTCATCAGCGGCATAAACACCTTTGGGTCGTTAAGCTTGGCCTTGGGCATAATAGCGGTATCCACGCCGTGATTCCGGGCGCGAACAAGGGCGTAGGCGTCGGCCTTGTTGCTCACCACTAGGGCCATCTTGTATTTGTCGCTGTTTCCGAAATGTTGTATCAGGCTCTCGCAGTTGGTTCCACTTCCTGACACAAAAATTGCTACATTTATCATTGTTTTATATAAAAGGTGTGGTTAGAAAATACAAAGGTAACCATTTTGGCTAAAAGCCGTAATACGTGAAACACGTAAATTAGTACGACACCGATATCTCTATCCCCATTTCCCTGGCCCTCGCGGCTATCTGGTCGAGCTCCTCGCGCGTGGCCTTGCGGAGGTCCTGCTCGGGCGTGTCGCGGTCTATTGTGTATATCATTATCTTTTTTGGGTGGGTAGCTAATACAGTTTTTATCCATGCCTCCACCTCGTTGGGCGTCATGTTGTTGATATGCCGTCCGTTCACATCTCCCTCCAGAAACATCGTCTGCAGCGTAAAGTCGCCGTCGAATTTCTTCATCAGCTCCACCACATTATCCACGCTGTAGCTTCCCGCCGGGCGGTCGATGGCCATCGCTGTCTCCTGAATGGCCGAGTCGAGTTTCAGAATCCTGTTGTCCACCATCATCAGGCCCTCCACCACTCCGGCATTTCCTATGCGTGTGGCATTGCTCAGCACCGATATCTGGGCATTGGGGAAATATTTGTTTCGGCAGCTGATGGCGATTTCCATCACATCCCTGAATCTGGGGTGAATGGTGGGCTCGCCGTTTCCAGCAAAAGTAATCGAATCTATCTGAGTGCCCTGATTCTTGCACTCCATCAGCTTGGCCTCCAGCGCGCCGGCTACGTCGTCGAGGCTTGGCAGGTCTATCTTGCCGCCGGGAATGTTGTTGCCGCACTCGCAGTACACGCAGTTGAAGTTGCAGTACTTCTTGTTGGTGGGCAGCAGATTCACACCCAGCGAGTTGCCCAGCCTTCTGGAATGTATCGGGCCATATATCAGCTCATGAAAAAGAAAAGTCGCCATTTTTTTTATTAATTACTAATTACGAAATCCGAATTACGAGCCCCTGGATTACGTTGCTTTACGGGTATGTGATTCGTAATTCGTAATTCGGATTTCGTAATTCTTTACGCCTGCAAAGTTAATCATTTTTTCAGCAAAAACAGATTTAATGAAAAATTTGGATTGTTTTTTGTTTTCGTTAATACAAAAATCATTATCTTTGTCAAAACTTTAAGACCGACAATTACCATGAGACTAATAAGATTGATAATAATAATGGCAGGCCTTCTGATTTGTGTGGATGCCAATGCACAGTGCAAGCAGCGCTTTGTATACGAGTGCGCATTGCAGAATCCCGGACTGATATTCCTCAAGGAGTTCAATACCAAGTTTTCGTCGGGCAAGATCCAGAAACACAAAGTGTTCCTCAACAAGGGCTTCATGTACACGCTTCAGCTCTGCAACCCATCCGACACCCAGTTTCTGGAGGGCAACTCATCCAAATCCACCGGCCTTGATGTAAATTCCATGCTGTCGCTCTACGACAACAACAACAACATCCTGGCCACCACCAACAAGGAATTCAAGTTCACATTCTATTGCCCCAAGACCGATGTCTACTGGGTGCACATAATGCCGCTCTCGCCCAAAACCACCTGCGCTGTAGGCATCCTGAGCGTTATGAAACGGTAACGAAAAGAGGCGGAAACTTCAGATTCAAGTTTCCGCCTCTTTTTTTAGTACTCAATCTTGTCGCATTTGGCGTTCCATTTCTCGAACACGCTGCGGCCCTCGGGCTGAAGGATGTTGATACTTGGCGTGCGGCGCTGCTCGTTTGGGATGGCGATTTCCTTGTATATGAAATCGTCGTCGAAACCGCCGAAAGCCGCGTCCTCTCGCGTGCCGGCGTAGTAGATCTTGTCGATGTGGGCCCAGTAGATGGCGCCGAAACACATTGGGCATGGCTCGCTGCTGGCGTAGATCTCGCATCCGTCCAGCATGAAGGTGTTCAGCTTCTTGCAGGCCTGGCGGATGCAGTTTACCTCGGCGTGGGCTGTAGGGTCGTTGTCCTTGGTTACGGAGTTGCTTGTCTCGGCAATTATCTCGCCGTCCTTCACTATCACCGCGCCGAAAGGACCGCCGGCATTGTCGATGCTCTGCTTGGCGAGCTCAATGGCTCTCATCATGAATTTCTTTTCCATAGTCTTATCCATTTAATGTTGTTATACATTATTCTTTCCCGAGGCGATGCCCCGGGTTACTATTTGTGTTGCCTTCCAGGCAGTGCGAAGGCTGGAAGCCTTTACTATTAGTATCCCGGGGCATCGCCTCGGGAATTTTAGGCTCTTCCTGCTCGAAACTTACCAAATTTTTCTTACATTTGCAAAAAAATTAGGATCAAAAAATGTATATCATAGATTCACATACACACCTTTTTGATAAGGCTTTTGATGAGGACCGCGACGATGTGGTGGCTCAGTGCGTATTGAGCGGCGTTCAGAAGATGGTACTTCCATGCTGCAGCCCAAGATCGTTGGTGGGCATCGAGTATCTCTGTGGAAACTATCCTGAGAACTGTTTCCCTACTCTCGGCCTCCATCCCGAGGATATGGACGGCGATCCCGACGCACAGCTGGAGACTATATTCTCCACAGAGTTTTCCACTCCCATAGTGGCCGTAGGCGAGATTGGCATCGACCTCCATTACCTTAAGGACAATCTTGAGCTTCAGAAACGCATTTTCGATATCCAGATCCGCAAGGCCATTGAGCTCGATCTGCCGATAATAATCCATTGCCGGGAAGCCTACAACGAGGTTTTCGATGTCCTGGAGCCATATAGGGGCAAGGTCCGCGGAATTTTCCACTGCTTCTGCGGCAATGAGGATGAGGCAAGGCGAGTGATGGATTTCGGAGGTTTCAGCTTCGGAATAGGCGGCGTGGTCACCTTCAAGAGCTCGGGCGCTACGGTAGCCCAGATTGTCAGGGACATAATACCTATGGAGCTGATAGTATTGGAGACTGATGCTCCATATCTTGCGCCCGTTCCCCACCGTGGCAAGCGCAACGACAGCAGCCTGCTCCGTTTTGTGGCCCACAAGATAGCCGAGCTCAAGGGCATCGACGTGGAGGAGGTAATCCGCATAACCACAGAGAATTCCGAGAAAATTTTTGGAATATAGTTTTTATATGTATATATTTGCATTGTAAACCCTAAAAAATCTAATGCTATGAATCAGATTACTATGGAAGAGATGTGGTTGCTTATACAGCGTTTGAGTCCTGAGAACCAGTATTTCTTGGCAGAACGAATACTTGAGAATAATATTTCTGCTTCTGAGAATTTGTCGTCTTGGGGTATTGAGCAACTAAGGGCAGGTGTTGTAAAAGCTCAACGGAGCATTGATAATGGTATAGGACTTGATCATGCAGAGGTTCAAGCCAATATGCGTTCCTATGCTAACAAACTTCTTTCAGAGAAAAAATCTTTAGATTATGCGTCTTAACTGGACCCCTGAAGCTCAGTCCGATTATAGAAAGGTGATTGAATATTTGGTTGACAATTGGACTGATGCGGTTGTTCATCGATTTATTGACAATGTTGACGCTGTGGAAAGAGTGTTGACATCCAATCCTCTTGCAGGGCATAGAGAACCCTTGCTGGAAGATATGCCTCAGGATTATAGAAGTATTAAAATTGATGGCGTTAATCGTCTTGTATATTTGGTTTTGGACGATATTATCTGGATTGTACGTTTATGGGATATGCGTAGAAATTCCCAATTCCTTATTAATCAGGTTCGCTAATATTGAATTTTATGGAGAATAAAGAACAATATATGCGCCGGTGCATAGAGCTGGCGATGATGGGAGCGGGGAATGTGAGCACCAATCCCATGGTGGGCGCCGTGGTGGTGCACGATGGAGTGATAATAGGAGAGGGCTACCACAGGAAATGCGGCGGTCCGCATGCCGAGGTCAACGCCATTAGCTCCGTGAAAAATCCCGAACTGCTCCCTGAATCAGAGATTTACGTGAGTCTGGAGCCCTGCGCCCATTTCGGAAAGACTCCGCCCTGCGCCGATCTTATCATCGAGAAGAAAATCAGGAAATGCTACGTGGGCTGCCTCGATCCGTTCAGCAAGGTGGACGGCAAGGGAATACAGAAACTGCGCGCCGCCGGCATCGAGGTAGAGGTTGGCATCCTTGAAAAGGAATGTCAGGAGCTCAACAGAAGATTTTTCACGAGCGTGAATCTCAAACGCCCTTACGTGATCCTGAAGTGGGCGCAGAGTATCGACGGATTCATCGACAAGGATTTTGCGCCTGTAAGGATCTCAAACCACGAGACAGAGATCCTCAACCACAAATGGCGCAGCGAGGAAGACGCTATCCTTGTGGGCACAAATACGGCCAAGCGCGACAATCCGAGCCTTACCAACCGCCTATGGGCCGGCAAGAATCCGGTGAGGGTGGTAATAGACCGTGGACATCAGCTGGCTAAAAACTCCAAAATATTTGATTCTCAGGCGCGTACAGTTGTGATATGCCAGTCTGAAAATCTTCCGCCAAGCGGATTGGGCAATGTATCTTATATAGGTGTGGATTTTTCAGCTGATGTGCCCGGGCAGATACTTTCCGCTCTCGACGGGATCAAGGTGCAGAGCCTGATAGTGG
>JAZUEG010000458.1:0-12165 GCA_045640025.1 Bacteroidales bacterium | reverse complement strand
GGCGTTTATGGCGTCGTCGATGGCGTCAACCACAACCTCGCCGCCGCTTACTGTCACGCCCTTCTTGCCCTCGATGCCCTCAGCGCCGGCCGATGAGGTCTTGCAATAAACCTTTCCGCTGAGGATTGTTACAGTGCCCTGCGATTTTATGGCCTTGCAGGTCGCGATATATTTCTGCTTGAACTGAGCCTTCATTTTCTCGTCGGGGTCGCCTGGCTCGGGCATCTGGAAACCGCCCTCGCCCATGTCGCCGCCGAAAAATGGTGGAGGTGGCATCTTGCTGAAATCAGGCATCTCCATTCCCTCAGGGAATTTGAAATCGTCAGGAAATTCACCGAAAGGTGGAGGTGGAAAACCGCCCATTCCGAAGCCGTGAGTAGTGTCCTTGCCGAGATTGTCGCCAGTGGTTATCACGCTAAGAGTCAGGGTTTCTATCTTGATATTGTCTTTGGCACTGATACCCTTGCATCCGTTGCCGATGGCTGATACGTCGAGCTGACCCTTGCCGCTGAAATGCAGTTTTCCCTTGGCCCAGATTACTGCCTGCTTGTCGGCGGCGGTGTCGGGACAGGCTGTTACGGTCAGGCTGTTTTTGGTGTTCTTCATCGCCACAATCTCCACGCGTTTCTTGTTCTTAAGCCAAATGGGCGCGCCTGAATCGCACTTCAGGTTCAGGTTGTTGAGTTTCAGACTTGCCTTGCCGTTGGATTTCAGGATAATACGGCCATTGTCGGAGTTTCCGCTTAGCATTACAGAAATGTCGCGGCCTGTGTATGCGCTCTCCAGCTCAACCTTTGCGCCGTCTATTTTTACTGATACGCTGTCGTTGCCGTTCAGACTTACTTCGGCTTTGTCGCCCGAAAACGATACCTGCACATCCTGTGCGGTTACTGTGCATCCGGTGACCGAAATCGCCAGAGCAAAAAATGCAAATATTACTTTTCTCATTTATTTGTGCTGAATTTTTCTGCAAAATTACACATTATTGCCATTAACAAAAGTCAAAATTTCATAAAAAATACCTATCTTTACCCCCGTAAAAAAAAACTCAACAAATGTTAGCATACACATACATCAGCCACGGCAAGTTTGCGCTTACTGAAAAGCCAAAGCCTCAGATAATTGAGCCTACCGACGCCATTGTGCGCGTCACCCTCGGAAGCATCTGCACCAGCGATCTCCACATCAAGCACGGAAGCGTTCCAAGGGCCGTGCCGGGCATCACTGTAGGTCACGAGATGGTGGGCGTGGTGGAATCCATTGGCGGAGCTGTCAGGAACATAAAACCCGGCGACCGTGTAACCGTAAACGTGGAGACCTACTGCGGCGAGTGCTTTTTCTGCCAAAACGGCTTCGTGAACAACTGCACAAACCCCGACGGCGGATGGGCGCTTGGCTGCCGAATAGACGGCGGACAGGCTGAATATGTGAGAGTTCCATTGGCTGACAACGGCCTTGACCGAATCCCCGAAAACGTGACCGACGAGCAGGCGCTATTCGTTGGCGACGTGCTTGCGACGGGATATTGGGCGGCTGATATTTCGGAAATATCAGAGGACGACACCGTGCTGATAATCGGCGCGGGGCCCACAGGAATCTGCACTTTGGAATGTGTAAGACTGAAAAATCCGAAGAGAATAATAATGTGCGAGAAATCGGCCGAGAGACGCAAATTCGTTCAGGATCATTACCCTAACGTGCTGATTGCCACACCAGAAAATTGTCAAAATTTCGTAAAAGAAAACAGCGACCTTGGCGGCGCCGACCGTGTATTGGAAGTGGCAGGAGGAGCTGATACATTCCAGCTGGCCTGGCAATGCGCAAGACCCAACGCGATAGTAACAGTAGTGGCCTTATACGATGAGCCTCAGATACTTCCGCTTCCGCAAATGTACGGCAAAAACCTAACCTTCAAGACCGGCGGTGTGGACGGCTGCCACTGCGCAGAAATCCTTGACCTGATATCAGCCGGCAAGATAGACACCACTCCTCTGATAACGCATTTCTACGACCTGAAAGACATCGAGGAGGCCTACAGAATTTTCGAGAACAAGGAGGATGGGGTGATTAAAGTGGCGGTAAGGAATTGATTTGTCCTCTTTTGGGGAAATCATCAAGATATCATAGGGAACAAGTCCTGTATATCCTCTATTAATATATTGAACATAGCACTACGCAACGAATTGCCATCAATAGAGATACCATCGTGATAAAACCTTATCTCTGCATGGTGAGTTGTCGCATCAGTTTCCAATACATCTGCATTGTATTCTTCATTGGAACACTTGCGTATATCTCTAGTCAACGCGCTTACAAATCCCAAATAACGCTCTTTGAAAATTGTACGTCCTTTGCCATCGATATAATCCTTGGCGTATTCGCCACAACGCTCAAATACAAACCCCGATACACCAAGTTCCGGAGGTCTTGTCAATGTAGAAGGTCTTAGTGAGATAAATTTCGGAGTCCATTCTCCATCGCGGACATAAGAAGAATTCACGCATCTTGAGAAATGCTCCTCGTCAAAAACATATCCATTGCTGTCCATTAGTCAATAGAGTTTATGTATTCGGAAATTTTGTCAATGCTATTGACCACATCAGCAGAATTATCAACTTTTATAATTGTCTTGCCTCCAGCCTCATAATACCAAGTTATGGTATTTGATACAAGATTGATTCCCATTCTATGTCCCTTATCCTTGGTGCGGATGCGCAGATACACACCACCAAACTCCCAAGGAGAAATTTTTATAAGATCAAGGTTCTTGACAATTTTGCATATCAACATCTTGGCGTTTACTATATCCCCCATAGCTATTTTAGGAGCACCACAACCATCCCAATTTTCAGGAAGGCTGGCAATCCTATCCAATTCGGACAGCAAGGCATCTTTCTTGCCATCACGAAAACGCTCCTCGTTCCAGTGACACTTAACGCCACCAACCCAAGGCATGGGGCTACTATTTATTTTTACAGTACCAAGCATAATTCTTGTTTTTTTATTTTGCACAAAGATAGAGAGTTTTTTGAAAGAATGGAAATATTGTATAAAAAAAAGGTCGGAAATTTTGCAAGAATTTCCGACCTTTTAATATACTCACCACTCCCCAAACCTCGCTAAATTCTCCTCATCATACTCCACCTCCTTGCTGTATTCCTTGGCCCACCAGGCGAAATCGCAAGTGCCGAGCAGGACCTCGCTCTTGAAGAGGAGCTCTATCATACGAACGCTGTATATTATTATATTGCGGTACTTATCGAATTCGTCGTCGAAGATGGTTTTTATCAGGTAGCGCCATGTGAAATACACGCCAAGGTTCGATAGGTATTGCTCCATCTCGTCGGTGTTTTTTATGGGCAGTATCAGCTCCTGATGCTCCTTTATATATAGGAGGCGCGCCCTGTAGTCGGGATTCATAATCTCGAGACTCAGGAAGAAATCCAGAATTGCGGAAGTATCGGCAGGGGGCTGATGCTCCGAGATTATATCGAGCTTCTCGGCGATGGGGAGGCTGTCGTCCTGGAAAACGGCGAAAATCTGCTGACGGATCTTGTCGATATAGTCATAATAATCGGGATCGTGGCTGTCGGGCTCCTCGTCGAAATCGAGCTCCACGTAGCGCTGCACCTTGTTTTTGAGGATGATATCAGCAGCCTCTATGCAGCAGAGGCCGATGCCGCCCTCCAGGAAGCCGTCGAACCACTCGAAATATCTTGGATGACGCGCGCATATCTCGCTGAGCGACTGCTCGCCGTGCTCTATTATCTTGGTGCAGAGGTTTTCGCAGTTGAGGTACGGGCAGCGCTGGTTTCCGCTGAGGTCCACTGTATCAGCCTCGTCCACATCTATCTGCCAGCCTATGCAACAGCTGTCGGGGCAGCGGCCGGCTATGCACTTGAATTTTGTATAATAGTCAGGTACTATAAGTCTCATTTTGCATTGCTTTGAAATATCAGACACAAAGATAAAAAACTTAATCCTAACATAACATACACTAATACAAATATTTTATAACTTTGCAGACTGAAAATATTATAATTTACAACAACAATGCAAGACGTTAGAAACATCGCGATTATAGCACACGTTGACCACGGCAAGACTACCTTGGTCGACAAGATTCTCCTTCAGAGCAACCTCTTCAGAGAGAACCAGATACAGGCCAAGCAGGACCTCATTCTCGACAACAATGACCAGGAGCGCGAGCGTGGTATCACCATCCTCTCAAAGAACGTATCTGTAAGATACAAGGGCATCAAGATCAATGTGATAGATACTCCAGGCCACTCTGATTTCGGTGGCGAGGTAGAGCGCGTGCTCAATATGGCTGATGGCGTAATCCTCCTCGTGGATGCTTTCGAGGGTCCTATGCCTCAGACACGTTTTGTATTGCAGAAGGCCATCAATCTCGGCCTGAAGCCTATCGTAGTTGTAAACAAGGTGGACAAGCCAAACTGTACTCCTGAGCTCGTTTACGAGAAGGTGTTCGACCTTATGTTTGAACTTGGCGCCACAGAGGATCAGCTCGACTTCCCAGTAGCTTACGGATCGAGCAAGCAGGGCTGGATGGGTCCAGATTACAAGACTCCTACCCAGGACGTTTCTTACCTGCTCGACCTCATCGTGGAGCACATCCCAGCACCTAAGTTTGTGGATGGTCCTTTCCAGATGCAGATCTCATCTCTCGACTATTCATCATACCAGGGCCGCATCGCCATCGGACGTATCTACCGTGGCAAGATTCAGGCTGGCAAGAACGTGGCCATCATGAAGGCCGACGGCTCTATCGAGAAGGGCACCATCAAGGAGCTCTACACATTCGAGGGTCTCGGCAAGGAGAAGTGCAAGACAGAGCTTGAGTGTGGCGAGATTTGCGCCATCCTCGGTCTCGATACTTTCGATATCGGCGATACAGTAGCCGACCCAGAGTGCCCAGAGGAGCTGAAGCGTATCCACGTTGACGAGCCTACTATGAGCATGCTCTTCACCATCAACGATTCTCCATTCTTCGGCAAGGAGGGTAAGAACGTTACATCAAACAAGCTCCGCGAGCGCCTCTTCAAGGAGTGTGAGAAGAACCTCGCTCTCCGCATCGAGGAGACCGGCTCTCCAGAGAAGCTTCAGGTATTCGGCCGTGGTATTCTCCACTTGGCAGTTCTCATCGAGACAATGCGCCGCGAGGACTTCGAGCTTCAGCTTGGTCAGCCAAAGGTTATCATCAAGGAGGAGAACGGCGTTAAGTACGAGCCAGTTGAGGAGCTGAATGTTGAGGTTCCTGAGACTCTCTCATCACGCGTTATCGACCTCGTAACCCGCCGCAAGGGTGACCTCCTTAATATGTCAACCAGAGACGAGCGCACATTTATGGAGTTCGTAATTCCTTCACGCGGTATCATCGGACTCACCAATCCATTGCTGACAGCTACCGAGGGTGAGGCCGTTATCTCTCACAGATTCAAGTCGTTTGAGCCTTGGAGAGGTGATATCAACAACGACCGCAAGAGCTCACTCATCGCCAAGGAGCAGGGCGAGGCCACTCCATACTCTCTCAACGAGCTCAAGGACCGTGGACGCTTCTTCATCAACCCAGGCGAGGAGGTTTACACCGGCCAGATCATCGGCGAGACTCCACGTCAGGACGATATCGTGGTCAACGTTTGCACCAAGAAGAAACTCTCAAATATGCGTGCGTCAGGCTCTGACGAGAAGGTAGTTCTGGAGCCAGCCACCAAGTTCTCTCTCGAGGAGTGCATGGAGTACATCCAGGCCGATGAGTACGTAGAGGTAACTCCAAAGAGCATCCGTCTCCGCAAGATTATCCTCGACGAGATTGAGCGCAAGCGCGCCAAGAGAGCTGAGCAGGGTAATTAATGGATAATTACGAAATCCGAATTACGAATTACGAATTCGCCATTCGGATTATCAAATAGAAAAACGCCTTTCAGAAAGCAAATCTGAAAGGCGTTTTTTTGTTTGTTTTTGTTGAACAATTATTTTATTTTTGCGTCCGTTATATAAACCAAAAACATCAAAGGAATATGAAAAAAACAATCCTGATATTAGCTATAATATTCTGCATGGCTGATGCTTTCGCGCAAAACTATCTCGATTTTAGCGAGCTGAAAAAATACAAGAGCAGCTACAAATTCGATAAGTCGTGGGAATACCTCACCACCGAGATTTATCCCTACAATTTCCAGTACCTGCCCAACACTTTTGAGCAGAAGGTGCGCAAAAACCTCCAGAGCCTGTACATCTACGCCAAAATCCGCGGCGGCGAATACAACAAAATCGAGTATCCGCTATACTACTACCAGACCAAAAACAAGACCCTGAACATCAGGACCGCCGACAAGGTAACTCTATTCAAGGGCCTCTCGATAAAGAACGAGGACGAGATAGACGCCGATGTCACCATAAACGGCATCACCGAGAAAAACAAGTTTATGGAAATAATAACCGACCAGATGTCGCTGATAGCAGACATCAAAAACCCCATGCTGATACCAAAACTCATGGAGCGTTTCAATGAATACAAGGAAAAATACACCAAGGGCTACGAATACTCGTTCACCAAGACAATCTCGGTTTTCGAGAAAACCAGCGACCGCCGTATACACTCATTATCAATATATTACATAAACGCCTACGACGGCAGCGCCAATCTGCCCAAGCTGATGCCAAACACCATACAGGCCGACATAAACGACAACAAGGACATCGACAACGAATACCTGCAATCTGTAATGCCATCCACCGACATACCTTACGTGGTGATAATCAACTACCTGAGTCAGGGCGAGCAAGCTAAAACGCCATTAGCTGCCCAAACCTCCACCGACCCCGGCAAGAAAACCTCAGCCGCAAAGCCCGGCAAATTCGACACGCAAGACGAGGTGCTCATACACAAGACCATATCGAGCACCGACAAAATCTGGAGCGAGATCCAGCTGCCGATAAAGAAACACACTACTCCCAAAGTGGCTTTCATGGAGGAGCTCACCAACACCGAATGCGGCAAGGCCAGGAGCATGATGTACTGCAGCGGAGACCAGAAAATATACATGAACACCAAGCACCTGGAGAGCCTCAAGGAGCAGCTAATGGCAAACTTCAGCCCCGCGCTCTCATATATAACCGCTTATCTATCAGCGCGCAACGCAGCCTACGAGATGGGACTCATGTATCTGGTCCAGCAGGCCAAAAGCGAGACATACATCAACGAGGTGAATGAGCGCATAGAGCTCCTCGGCAACTATCTGGCCGGAGCATGGGCCCACCACGAATGCCCGGCGTTCAGCGGCCTCACAGAAGACGAAATCTACGAAATGTTCATCACCACAGGCAATATCCTGAACGGCGACAACCAATTTGCCGCACCAGTAAACAGGCGCATCAAATGGTTTAAGAAGGGTCTTGAAAACGGAAGCATAAAACACGTAACCGACATAATAACAGGCCCATACAACAATCTGTAGCAGTTTTTTATCATATCAGCTAATACAAAAAACACGCCTCCCACACATCTGAGAGGCGTTTTTTCGTTGCAAATCTTTAAACTTTTAATCTTTAAACTCTAATCTTTAAACTTTAAACTATTTCATATCCTTTTTCACGAAATCCACCACCTGCTCGGCAAAGGCCTTCATGCCCTTCTGAGATGGGTGGCCGTCCTGCTTGTCGATGTCATGGAGCTCGATGAGGGGAATGCCGTAATGGCGGCAGATTACGCGCATCGACTCGGAGATATCGTCGCGGAGCTCGGAATTGAGGATAAAGTAGACCTTGGCCATTGGATAATTGGTCTTGATGGTGCTGCAGAGGCGCGCCATTGCGGGGCGGAAATACCACATATCGGTCTCGGTCCAGTTGGCGTACTTGTATTCGCCCACCTTCTCGCCGCTCCACGAGTCGTTGGTGTTGCAGCATGAGAGAATCACGTCGGGCTCGCCGAGATATGCCACGCGGGTATTGAAACTCCTTGGCTGATAGCACTCGTCCTGATAGCCGTGGTAGCCCACCGTGCTGCCGCTGTATGAGTTGTTGGTCTCCAGCTCCCAGCCCATTTTCTCTATCACCTGATGCCACCATGTGTGCTCCACCTTGGTAACGTCGTTGTTCTTGTCGCGGTAAGGATTGTCCTCGGTGAAATACCAGCTCTCGTTGGTGCTCGGGGTAATGTAGCCCTCGAATGTGGAGTAGCTGTCGCCGAAGATGGTGACCTTGGTTGTTTTTTTCTGGCCATTAGCTGACAAAACCACCATAGCCATAACTGCCAATAATAAAATTTTTCTCATATTTTCAGTAAAAATAAAAACTATTATTCCAAATTTATAGTTCCCTGGCCATCCTCGTCGTAGCGGATTACCTCGAATTCGGGATCGGGCCAGTTGGCGGGATCGTCGTCGGGATTTTCGTCGCTATCAGCTGATGGCGCATCGGGATTGTGCTCAAACTTCATGGTGGCCACCTCGTAGTTGCTTACACGCTTGCCGCGGGCGCGCAGACTCTTCTCGGCGATAAACTCCACTGCATCGATGCTCTCGGGCGGACGGCTCTCGTATTTGCCGCCGAATGTGATCTTGAGCAGCGGATTGGGGTCCACTGTGATATCGTAGAACTTGGACTCCTCGTTGTCGCCCAGGAGGAAAACTTCCTTGTCGGTGTCCTCTATCTTGAATCGCTTAAGGTAGCAGAAACCGAGATCCTCGTCGTAATATGCGAGCGAGTAAATCTCCTCGGGATCAAACTTGCGGATTATTACGATATCATCGTCGAAATGGGTGCTGAGGTCGTAGCCTGTAATGCGGTAATGACCTGTCTTGCAGATTACTACAATCTTGTCGTCGCCGGAGAACTCGCCCAGGAAGTCGCCGTGCTCGT
Organism: Bacteroidales bacterium; assembly: GCA_045640025.1. GTDB lineage: Bacteria > Bacteroidota > Bacteroidia > Bacteroidales > UBA3824 > UBA3824. The sequence continues at coordinate 3,279 of JAZUEG010000458.1, read as the reverse complement.
CGGTATTCAGACGGCTGATTGTGGTATCGAACCAGAGCTTGATGCCGCCTAACGTGCTTACTCCGGCGCTGGCCCTCGAAATCTTGTGGACAGGATACTTGGTGACTATGTTTCCCATGGCCTGACGGTTCTTGACTGCTATGGTGCCGAAATCGAACTCCCAGCTGCGTTTCTTGAGCTTGGCCTTGGGTTTCAGGAGCACTTTCACAATCTCTGCCTCGCCATTGCTATTAGCTGAAAAATACGTAACCTCGGTGTGCGGAGTGCCCTGTGTGAGGTCGTATTCCTTGTCGCGGGTGATTCCCTTCACGTTGAATCGCTTGGCGTATGTGATGCCTGTGGCGCCGTCGCGGTAGATGGCGTTGTAGATGGTGCGCTCGTCGTTTTTGCGGAACACATTTATATATAGTACATCGGTGCCGATGAAGAACTTGTCGCTGATTTTCGAGATGGTGTATTTGCCGTCCTTGTGGAACACAATCACCTCGTCGAGATTTGAGCAGTTGCATACGAATGTGTCTTTCTTGAGGCTCATTCCGGCAAAACCCTCCTCGTAGTTCACGTAGAGTTTCTCGTTGGCTACCACAACCTCTGTGGCCACGATGTTGTCGAAGTTCTTGACCTCGGTGCGGCGTGGATATTTCTTGCCGTACTTGTTCTTGATACCGGTGTAATACTCTATAGAATAGTCGATTATGTGGTCGAGACGGTACTGTGTCTCCTCCATCTGCTTCTCCAGGCCCTTGATGTAGTTGTCAGCCTTAAAGGCGTCGTACTTGGAGATACGCTTGATGCGGAGCTCGGTGAGTCGTGTGATATCGTCCTCAGTGACAGGCTTCTTGAGCAGTTTCTTGAACGGCTCCAGGGCGTTGTCGATGGTCTCCACGATGGATTCCCATGTCTCGCAGTCCTCGATGAGGTTGTAGATGTGGTTTTCGATGAAGATTTTCTCGAGCGACGCGTCGTGCCAGCTGTTCTTGAGCTCGTTCATCAGGATGTTGAGCTCCTGGGTGAGCAGGCTTACCGTGCGGTCCACCGAGTGCTTCAGGATCTCGGTTGTGTTCATGAAGTGCGGCTTGTCGTTCATGATAACGCACGAGTTGGCCGATAGCGAGATTTCGCAGTCGGTGAAAGCGTAGAGCGCATCGATGGTAACGTCGGGCGATACATCGGGATTCAGGGCTATCTCGATGCGCACATCAGCTGCAGTCTTGTCGTCGATGTGCTTGATCTTGATTTTGCCTTTTTCGTTGGCCGACTTTATGGATTCGATAACGGAATCGGTGGTGGTGCCGTATGGAATCTCGGTGATGGCGAGCATTCGCTTATCCACTTTCTCTATCTTGGCGCGCACACGGAGCTTGCCGCCGCGCGCACCGTCCTGATACTTGGATACATCGATGCTTCCGCCGGTCAGAAAATCCGGATACAGCACAAATGGTTCTTTTTTCAGGCAGCTGATGGATGCATCTATCAGCTCATTGAAGTTGTGGGGAAGTATCTTGGAGCTGAGACCCACGGCAATACCCTCCACGCCCTGGGCCAGCAGAAGCGGAAACTTAACCGGCAGGGTGATGGGCTCCTTGTTTCGTCCGTCATACGACAGCTTCCACTGAGTGGTCTTGGGATTGAAAACCACATCGAGAGCCAGCTTGCTCAGTCGCGCCTCTATGTATCGCGGAGCGGCCGCGCCATCGCCGGTAAGTATGTTTCCCCAGTTTCCCTGGGTGTCTATCAGGAGGTCTTTCTGTCCTAACTGCACGAGCGCATCGCCAATGGAGGCGTCGCCGTGGGGATGGAACTGCATGGTGAAACCCACCACGTTGGCCACCTTATTGTATCGGCCATCGTCCAGGCGCTTCATGGCGTGGAGAATACGGCGCTGAACGGGCTTAAGTCCATCGTCGATCTCGGGCACCGCGCGCTCCAGGATTACGTATGAGGCGTAGTCGATAAACCAGTTTTTGTACATACCTGATACGGACTTTAGGTGGAGGTGGTTTTCCACACCGCCGCCTATCTTCTCGTCGCTGTCGGCATCAGGAGTCAATCCGTTTTCGTTGTTGATATCGTCAGACATTATATAATAATAGTAGTGTTGGGGTTAACAAAAATGCAAGGAAAACCATACAAATTTTCCAATATGGCAAAGATAAAAAATTTTTTGTAAACAATCCAAAATTTTTTTTCACGCCATTAGCTGATACGTACAAAATAAAAGGGCAAAAAAGATGCGTAGATTTAACATTTTTTTAATGAAAAAAGTAAGCCCGACAGCGTTATAATTAGAAAAATTTGCAGTATTTTTGCAACTTGAAATGTAAAGGTGCAACCATGCGCCTACGTTTCGAGTCATACGTATTGGAATAACTCAAAAAATTCATAAAACGTTTAAATTTTAGGAAAGTCATGAGACAGCTAAAGATCACAAAGTCAATCACCAACCGCGAGAGCGCATCGCTCGACAAGTACCTTCAGGAGATCGGCAAATACGAGCTGATATCCGTGGAGGAAGAGGTGGAACTGGCACAGAGAATCCGTAGAGGCGACCAGTCAGCAATCGAGAAACTCACGAGGGCCAACCTCCGTTTTGTAGTTTCCGTTGCCAAGCAGTATCAGAACCAGGGCCTCAGCCTGCCAGACCTCATCAACGAGGGCAATCTCGGATTGATTAAGGCTGCCGAAAAATTCGACGAGACACGAGGCTTCAAGTTTATCTCCTACGCAGTATGGTGGATCCGCCAGTCGATCATGCAGGCCATCAACGAGCAGAGCCGAATCGTACGTCTCCCACTCAACCAGGTGAGCTCACTGAGCAAGTACAACAAGGTGATGAGCGACTTCGAGCAGAAGTACCAGCGCAAACCATCGCCAGAAGAATTGAGCAAAATCCTCGACCTCCCTCAGGAGAAAGTGGTGGACACAATGCGAGTATCGGGCAAGCACGTGAGCGTAGACGCCCCATTTGTACAGGGCGAGGAAAACAGCCTCCTCGACGTATTGGAAAACGCCGACTCGCAGGTAGCAGACGGTAATCTCATGAACGAGTCACTCAGCAAGGAAATCGAGAGAGCATTCTCTACACTCACAGAGCGCGAGCGTGCCATCTTGAGATACTCATTCGGCATAGGATGCCAGGAGCTAAGCCTCGAGGAGATAGGCGACCAGTATGGCCTTACCCGAGAGCGAGTACGCCAGATCCGCGAAAAAGCCATCCGCCGACTACGAAACACCTCAAGAAGCAACCTGCTGAAGGCTTATCTGGGATAAAAAAAAGAC
>JAZUEG010000457.1:0-12581 GCA_045640025.1 Bacteroidales bacterium | reverse complement strand
ATCGGAATAATGCCGACAAGCGACAAAAAAGGTAGGCATAAACTAATAGATTATTTGTTATGGCTCAAGAAGATTTGTTTGAAAGTTATTACGTTGAGGATGCTCAGGATAACTTTGTTTCAGAGAATGACGGTTGTGCTGTTGAAGCCTGGGGAGAATGCGACCCAGATGATGACAATGAAACAGAGTGTGTTGATAATGACTAACAGGTTCAATTGAAGCCTTACAAGATGAAAATAATTCGCCAAGAAAGTAAGTGGTTTTCTCGCCACATAGTTCGACAACCTCGTAATGGTAATGATTATCGTTGTAGCAAGTTTGTGGTTAGGATGGAGGTTCCTGATGGCTATTTGCTTTACAATGTGGTTTCAGGGGCATTGTATATGTTTCAGAATGATGAAGAATCAATTTTTCTAGAAACATTGATTTCCAATTGGTTTTATGTATCAAATGATTTCAATGAACTGGATTGGGTTGACTTCCTTCGCAATAAAAAACGTAAAGGAATAAAGCAAGGTGTGATTACGGGTTATACCATTATGACAACTTTGGATTGCAACGCTCGTTGTTTCTATTGTTATGAGAAAGGACGTCCTAGGACTATGATGTCCGAGCAGACTGCCATTGACTTGGCGAATTATATCATTGAAAATGCGCACGGAAATTTTGTGCATATTTCTTGGTTTGGCGGGGAACCTCTTTTCAATTACAAGGTAATTGATATTATATGCCAAAAACTTGCTTCAGCAAAGATAAATTTTTCGTCTTCTATGATTAGCAATGGTTTGCTATTCTCTCCGTTGTTGGTTGAAAAAGCCGTTTCAATATGGAATTTAAAAAGAACGCAAATTACTCTTGATGGTACACAAGAGGTGTATTTGAAAAGCAAGGCTTTTGTGAATTCTGATGGAAGTGAATTTGAAAAGGTTTTGAATAATATTGAATTACTCCATAACAACAATATTATGGTAAATATCAGACTCAATCAGGATGTTTATAATACTGATGACTTGTTGAAATTGATTGATTTGCTGGAAAATAGATTTGTTGGTTGCTCGGGAGTTAAAGTATATAATCATTTATTGTTCTCCAAGGATAATATTGTTTCTTATGAGCAAATGAATAGTTATTTTAAGTTGAGAAATAAGATTCTGCAGGCTAATTTGTTGCCTACCCCAAAACTATCTAAAGGACCAAGAGTTAATCATTGTATGGCAGATAGTCCTACTTCCCTCGTTGTCACTCCTGATGGAAGGCTTGGAAAGTGTGAACATTTTTCGTCGGAGTTTTTGGTGGGGTCAATATACGAGAAAGAAACTAATGAAAAAATGGTTTTGAAGTGGATGGAAAGAAAGGATCGTCAAGACGAGTGTTATTCTTGCGTTTTAGTTCCTATCTGTGACGCAATTAAAATGTGTCCGAACGAAAACCCTAAGTGTAGTGAGTTCGAACGTGAAAGTAAGTTACAATCGTTGAGGCAAGCAATTTTGAATGCTTATAACAACTATTGTCTCAAGAATCAAACAAACCTAAATAGGGATTAGTTTCTACGCAAATACCAGATTTCTGATACTGTCCATATTACTCCAGAATGAAAATCAGCAACCTTGGAGAATGGAGATCCTTGGTTGTTGATTTTTTATAAAGAATTTAGGTGTTGCTCAAGTTCTGTTACAGTTGGGAGTTGTGATTTAATATTGTTCAACTGCAATTCTGTTACATTAAACTGGCTGACGCCTATTGGTTTCTCTACGCCTTGTAGCGCGTATTCTACCTCGAAACTGTCTTTGTCCCTGCATAGCAAAAGTCCTATGGATGGATTGTCGTCGTGATTTTTCAACTGACGGTCCACGACATTTAGGTAGAAATTCAGTTTGCCCACAAATTCAGGCTGAAACTTTTGGTTTTTGAGTTCTACCACCACATATCGTTTCAGTATTATGTGATAGAAAAGCAAGTCTATATAATAATCCTTTTCGTTGAGAGTGATATGATATTGCTGTCCAACAAAAGCGAATCCTTTACCCATTTCAAGCAAAACTTTCGTTATGTTGGATACCATTTGCTGTTCTATATCACGCTCGTGAGCCTCTTCTTCTATTTCAACGAAATCAAACCAGTATGGGTCTTTTACAACTTGCTCCACCAGTTTGGCTGAAGTCTCACCCAAAGACTTTGAGAAATTATTAGGAAGTGTCTCAAACGATTTTTTGTATAATTCGTGTTTTATTTGCAGTTCCAGAGTGTCGCGTTTCCAACCATTCTCCAAAACTTTTATGTTGTAGAACAATGCCTCGTTTAAGTCTTTGGATTTTTGTAGTATAATTCTTTGGTGTCCCCAGGGAATCATCATAAATGGCAATTTCGCCACACTCTGTGGCGAAATTGTAAATTGTTGACTATAAAACTCATAGAATTGTTTCATAGCGTAAATATTTCTGGCAGAGAGTCCTTTCTTGTTTGGAAATTCTGCCCGCAAATCTACAGAAAGACGTTCGATAATACTTGAGCCCCATTTCTCTACAGCAAGTTTGCAAGATACATTTTTGCCTATTTCCCAATATCCTTGTATCATTTGGATGTTGGAAGCCACGGCAATCTTTATGCTTGTGTTTTTGATTTCGTTTTTGATGGAGTCAAGCCATTCTGAGTATTTGGTTTCATCAATTGACTGTGTATTTGTTTTTTGTGGATGTGTCATTGTAGTACGTGTTTTTTTGCCAAAATCTTTCTTTGCAAAGGTAGAAATAAATCTTTTTTAATGCAAGAGCCTTAGGGCTTAAATTCCGTGTTTCGGTCTCCCCCTCAACTTAATATTCTTGTCTTAACTCCGTAACAACGCTGTAATATCGCAAGCGTAATTTTGTGGTGTCAATCAGAGACAAATCATCCCTTTGGTTGATAGTACAAAATGACAGAAGAAAAAGCAGAAAAAATTGTTAGAATTTACAACTGGGTTAGGTTCTCGCTATTGGTGCTGATCCTTACGTTGGCGGTGGTGTGCAATTCCGTCGCGCAGACTGTGGAGGGCTCTGGTAATGCTCAGGTGACTCCCGAGGAGCCTAAGGGCAAGGGTATCGTTCAGGTGTTCGGGAATTTCCACACCGGGTTTGGCCACAGCAACGACGACCGCGGTTTCGATCTCGAGAGAAGTTATCTCGGATACGAGTACAATCTCGGCAACGGATTGTCGGTGAAGGGCGTTATGGATATCGGTCAGTCGTCGGATGTGAGCGATTATCACCGCATTGCCTATATCAAAAATGCTATGGTTTCGTGGAAGAAGGGAAACTTCAGTCTCAACGGCGGTCTTATCTCTACCACTCAGTTTAATTTTCAGGAGAAGTTCTGGGGTTGTCGATACATTATGAAATCTTTCCAAGATGAATATAAGTATGGTAGCAGTGCTGACCTTGGTGTATCTGCGGGCTATAAATTCGCCAACTGGATTTCGGCTGACGCTATTATCGTGAACGGCGAGGGCTACAAGAAGGTTCAGAAAATAGACGGCCTCAATTATGGTTTAGGACTCACTCTTTCTCCTGTTAAGGGTTTGAGTGTCAGAGTTTATGGCAGTATCAACGAGGGCGCTGATGACGGTCAGGAGAATATATCCAATCTGGCTACCTTTGTGGGCTACAAGAACGAGAGATTTGCCCTCGGCGCCGAATACAACTGTATGCAGAATGCTTCTTTCAAGGAGGATGCCGACCAAAGCGGTCTGTCGGTATATGCCTCTGTTAATCTGCCCAAGAATGTGTCGCTGTTCGCAAGGTACGACGACCTCTATTCCAAGGACGACTGGAACGAGGCCAAGGATAAGTCTGTCGCCATTCTCGGTGCTCAGTTCAAACTCGGCAAGTATGTGAAACTTGCGCCAAATTTCAGAATTATAATGCCTAAGGCTGACGGCGCTGATAATGCTTGCTATGCTTTCGTAAATTGTTATTTCGGTTTCTAAGTAATTGTTTTTCGCACAGATAACACAGATGACACAGATCCTTTTTTTTTATTTCTCTAATAATAATCTGTGAAAAATCTGTGTAATCAGTGTCATCCGTGCGATACAATAAAATCATTAAAAATATTAATATGAAAAAGATTTTGTTATCGGTTATGACATTGGGCCTTTCGTTGGCGATGATGTCGTGTGGTGGTAATTCGAGTGATGGCGGTCGCAAGGCTCAGGAACTCTCGGGAGCGGGCGCTACTTTCCCTCTTCCTTTCTATAATGTTGTGTTTGAGAAGTTTTCTGAGGCTGATGGCGACGTGGTGGCTTACGGCGGTATCGGATCGGGCGGTGGCGTAAGAAACCTCCGCGACAAGATTGTGGATTTTGCGGCGAGCGATGCTTTCCTTTCCGACAAGGAGATGGACGAGATGGAGCCTGTAATCCACGTTCCTACCTGTATGGGTGCCGTGGTGGTGGCATACAATCTGGATGGTATCAGCGACCTGAAACTTACGGGCGAGGTAGTGGCTGATATTTTTGCTGGCGAAATCACAAAGTGGAACGACAACCGTATTGCGGATTTGAATCCCGAATCGAGCCTTCCTGACGAGGCTATTATTCCTGCATTCCGCTCCGACGGCTCGGGTACTACTTTTGTTTTCACCGACTATTTGACCAAGGTGAGTCCTATGTGGGCAAGCAAGTTTGGCGCTGGCAAGTCTGTGAATTTCCCTGTTGGTCAGGCGGCGAAGGGTAACCCTGGCGTTGCCGGCATTATCTCTCAGACCAAGAACTCTATCGGATATGTGGGCTCGGAATATGCTTTCGCTCAGAAGATTCCATACGCAAGCATTCAGAATCTGAAGGGTGAGTTTGTGTCGCCCTCAGCCTCGTCGATCTCTGCGGCGGCCTCGGGAGAGATTCCTTCTGATACCCGCACTTCTATCACAAACTCTGATGCTCAGGGCGCTTATCCTATATCGACCTTCACTTGGGTGATTATCTACAAGGAACAGAATTATGCCGACCGTAGCAAGGACAAGGCCGTGGCTACTCTCGATTTGATTAAGTATATCCTTTCCGACGAGGCTCAGAATATCACCTCTGAGGTTCATTACGCTCCACTTCCTGCCAAGGCAAAGGAATTGAGTATCAGCAACCTGAAAACTGTTACATACAACGGAGCAAAGATTCTTTAAAGACGTGAGTTAAATGATTTTTTAGTTTCGCACAGATGACACAGATTTTTTTGGGAATTTTTATAGATGACATTATAAATAAAAATAGTAAATCTGTGGGAATCAGTGTCATCAGTGTTATCTGTGCGATAAAAAACTGACGTTAAACAAAGCATTTATGAAAGATAAATTATACAGCATAATAATGTTTGTATCAGCGCTGATTATGCCGATAGTGTGCGGGGGCATTGTTTACGCCCTCGTAACCGACGCATACGGTGCGTTCCAACATTTCGGTTTCCTGAATTTCCTCACCTCGTCGGACTGGAGTTACACCGAGGGACAGGAACAATACGGAGCCCTGCCTTTCATTACGGGAACGCTGATGACCACTTTGCTGGCTCTGGTGCTGTGCATTCCGTTCTCGTTGCCCGTGGCGCTGTTTGTGGGTGAGTATTTCAAGGGTACAAAGTTGGCGATGATACTCAGTACCGTTACCGACCTCCTGGCTGGTATCCCTTCCATAATTTATGGTCTCTGGGGATTCTACACTCTCAGACCCATTATTATGGCGCTGAATATTTCTCCGCAGGGTTCTGGTATTCTGACGGCGTCGCTGGTACTTGCAGTGATGATTATTCCATACGCGGCGTCGCTGAGTGCCGAGTTTATCAAGATGGTGCCCAACGACCTTAAGGAGGGTGCCTACAGTCTGGGGGCAACACGTGCCGAGACTGTCAGGAGAATAGTTTTCCCTGTGGCTGGCTCGGGAATTTTCTCGTCGCACGTGCTGGCTATCGGCCGTGCACTTGGTGAGACTATGACTGTTACGATGCTGATAGGCAACACCAACAATATTCCCGACTCGATAACCTCTACTGGTAACTCGATGGCTTCTATTATCGCCAATCAGTTTGGTGAGGCCGACGATCTCCGCCTGTCGTCGCTGATAGCCATTGGCCTGATACTCTTCTTGATAACGGCGGTTATCAATATGATTGGCAAAATAATGATTAAACGCGCAAGAATAGCATAGTTGTTTTTCTCTAAGAGGTTAAGAGAAATAAGAGATTTTTTTCTCACACGGAGATTGATAGATTTAGAGTTTTTTTTAAGAGTTTACATTTTTAAAAATTTCATTTTTTAAAATGTGAGTTTAAGAGCCTTCTTCTGAAACGCTCTTACCCTCACAATTTGAAAACGAAGTTTTGAAATTGTATTCTCTTAAAGAAGGCCTCTTAAACTCTTACCCTCTTAGAGAGAAAAAAAGATATAGAAATAGCATAATTATGAATGATTTGAAAATTAAACACCGTCTGGCAAAAGACAAAATGATGCTTTGGGGAGTTTGCGTGCTGTCGGCGTTGACGGCTGTGCCGTTGCTTGCAATCCTGGGCGAGGTGCTGTTGCGAGGATACGATCAACTCTCGTGGTCGTTTTTCACCGAGCCTACGCCGACGGCTTACAAGGCAATGCTGGCCGTTCAGGCTGGTGAGCCTATTCCCGGAGGCATTGCCAACGGTATTGTGGGCACTATGATAATGCTCGGAATGGCTATCGTGGTGGCTGTTCCGCTGGGAATTATCTGCGGTGCATATCTTTCCGAAAACAGCAAGAGCCGTTTTGCTCAGGCCGTCAGTTACCTCACCGACCTCTTGCAGGGAACTCCCTCGGTAATCATCGGTATCATCACTTATATCTGGGTGGTGGTTCCTATGAAAGGCTATTCGGCCATTGCGGGAAGCGTGGCCCTCTGCATTATGATGCTTCCGCTGATAATCCGCTCCACCGAGGAGACCCTGAAAATTCTGCCTCAGTCGCTCAAGGAGGCTGGTCTGGCACTTGGAGGTAGCAAGGCGTCAGTGATGCTGAAAGTTCAGTTGCCTTCGGCATTTGGAGGAATCTTTACCGGCGTGTTGCTGGCCATATCCCGAGTTATCGGCGAGACCGCACCGCTGATGTTCACCGCTCTTGGCTGTTCGCTGATACGGTTCTCTATCGACAAGCCAATATCGGCAGTGCCATTGCTTATCTGGGAATTTTTCAACGACCCCAACCTTCAGGAGTTGATCTGGGGCGCGTCGCTCTTCCTCTTGCTCTTTGTGCTCACATTGAATCTCACCGCTAAATATCTTGCTAAGAAATGGAATCAGTAACACCTATATTAGAATTCAAGAAGACTTGTGTATCATATACCAAGCAGACGATGGCCGTAAAATATGTGTCGGCTGTCATCGACAAAAACAGCATTACAGCCATTATGGGGCCGTCGGGATGCGGAAAATCCACATTGCTCCGCACGGTAAACCTGATGCACAATCTATATCCCAACATTCGCGTGGATGGCGAGATTTTGCTAAGTGGCGACAACATTCTCTCTATGGAGCCTATCGACGTGCGCCGTCGTGTGGGAATGGTTTTTCAGCGTCCCGCGCCGTTCCCCACAATGAGTATCTACGATAATGTGCTCTCGGGATTTGCCCTCAACGGCATAAAACTCCCAAAGACAGAGAAGGATGCCACCGTGGAGCGTTGCCTGAGGAGCGTTGCCCTCTGGGACGAGGTGAAGGACGTGCTCAACAAGAAGGGTACTTTCCTTTCGGGAGGTCAGCAACAGCGCCTCTGCATTGCCCGAGCCCTTGCCCTCAGGCCCGATGTGCTGTTGATGGACGAGCCCACCTCGGCCCTCGACCCTATCGCCACCAAGCATATTGAGGAACTGATACTTGAACTTCAGAAGGAGGTTACAATAGTAATCGTAACCCACAATATGGGACAGGCGATGCGAGTATCCAAAAAATCGATGTTTATGTACCTCGGCGAACTCGTGGAGTACGGCGACACCGAAAAGATGTTCACCAACCCCGTGGACGATAGGACCAAGGCTTATCTCACAGGAAAGATGGGGTAGGGAGAGTTAACCCATTAGTTTCTCTACCTCGTTCCAATAGAAAAATGCTTCAATGTTTGTTTTCTTTAGTTTGTTGAGTTTTGTCATCGACTTAGTTGTCAATGTCTTGGTAGCCAAATCATTGATGCTCTCTGGAGCAAAGTGTTTTACCTCTGTAATACCTTGCTCGATTAGTTTGCAGAGGTATGCGGTTTTAGAAGCGTTCGTTATCGCCGATTCTATTGAGTACTTCTCGCTGTGAATAAAACTCCGCACTCTCAGAATACCTTCTTGAAGCATTTTGTATTTATCAGGATCCACGGCTCCCCTTGTAGAAATGCAAAGCGATGTTTGGAAGATATCATCAATCACCTGTTGTAAGTTGTTGGATTCCAATTGTCTGTATTGCAATTCTATTTGGGCGAATTTCTGAAATGTGACTGCAGTTGTCGCAATGTTGTTGGTAATATCGAACAGCGAGGCAATGTCGAACAATTGCTTGTTGATTTCCATTGAGCAGTTTTTCTCTCCCTTGTAATAAGGAATGCCTGTTGTATTGGGAGCAAATGCCGTGAGTTTGTCACCCAACAAATCCTCGTGACTTGGCAGATTCACCATTACAGGCTCGCCTTCGGTTTTGATGAATGGCCCCTCTATAGGCATTCTTACAATTCTCTGATAATGAGTATCTTCAAACAATACGTCAAGAAGGATTTTGTCCTCGTATGATCCTCCATAATATGCAACCTGATAGTAGAATTTTGCGTGTTGCTTTGGTACTTTGGTCCGCGATATTCTCTCTATCAGTCTCACTTCGCCAAAACCATATTCTTGTGAATATTTTTGGAGATAATCCTCGATGTGAGTGCCTGGAGGGCAAATTATGTCAATATCAATCGACAGTCTTTTTGCGCTTCCAAGATGAAGCATCAGCGATGTACCTCCCTTGAATATAAATGGACAGCCCGAACGGCTCAATGCCTCAAGCAAAGAGAATGCACGTATTGTTTTCTCTACAAGAGCAATGTCCTTTATTTTGTGCTCGTTGGCAACACTTTCTATCCAATCGATGGTTCGGCTGTCTGGATGTATCATATACTCAATGTTTTAATAATTTTTTCCGCCTGTTCTTTTCTGTTTCGTCGCGATGCGTACCTCAGAAGTTTGCTTTTGCTGATGTTGACACTTTCAAACGCATTTTGGAAAATCCTGTATAATTCGGAGCCTTGAAGAAACTGCAATTCTTTGTCGGCAATGGCGTCCACCAATATTTTTTCTATCGAAGGTGTTGGGCAATCGTCAGAATTTTTTATCGGAGCCTCATTTACTAGAGGGCGTATTATTGTTGTTTCTGATACTATGTACCGCTCACACTCTTTTGCCGAAGGATTCAAGAGGATATGCGTATTGGGGCTGATGCTTTGCAGAAAAACGAACACCGATTCCATTGCAACCCTCTCTACGTCAATAAGTAATATCTCTGATGCGGGAATATGTTTCATAAATTTCACGATGGCGGAAGTATTCCAAATGCAATAGTTGACAAAAGGGAATTTGTCTTTTATCAGTTTTGTCAATTCTATTTCCTTGCTTGACGGAGTGTAGATGAACTCAGGTTTCGCATCGGTAGGTAGCGAATACGTTGCATAGCCCACCCTCAACAGCCTGCCGTCAGATACCATTCTGTTCAGTTGAACATTAATGCTGGATTCCGACATTCCTGCCAAAGTCAAGGATTTCAGCAAGTTGCTTTTCTTAAAAGGTGTCTGATGCCTTGACGCAAAATTTAATATCTCATCGGTTATTCTCACTGAAGTGTTTGTTGTTTATACCACAAAGATATAACATTTTTGGCAAAAAATCAAAATATTTGCCAAAAATTTTACTCCTTCCCCTCCTCCTCATACAGCCTCACCGCCTCTTGCAGTTGCTTTTTCATATACGCCACGGCGTTTCTTGGGGACAGGACTCTCACTCCGGGACCGTAACTCATTAGTACTGAATAGAGTTCGTAGTTGAGGCAGACCACTATGCGGAAGATGCAACTGCCGTCTTCAGGGTTCTCGTAGATCAGTTTCTGACTCGGGTGCAAGGGCTTGGTTTTTATGTAGTTGCTTTGTTCCTCTGATGCCCAGAATTTCACTCGGCGGGGCGAGTAGTTGATGTTTTTGCTCACGCCGATCACATTGTCGAAAAAGTGCTCGCTGTCGAATTCGGGATTTTCCTTGTAGCAGACGTCAACGGCCTCTATGCTCTCTATCCTGTCGAGCGCGAGGTTGAAGAGAACCATATCATCGGCCCTCGATCCAAACACGAACCACCTGTTTCTGAACTCTTTGAGCAGATACGGAAACATAATATACTCTGTGCTCTCGGTGGCCGTGAAAGATTTGTACATTATCCTTACGGTCTGTTTGTGGGCGATGTAGTTGTAGATTGGATTCAGGAGTTTCAGGCCTTTGAGGTTGCTTACACTGTCGAAATTGATGATGGGCTTGCGGTTGTACTTGCTCACCGAGAGTTTGTCCTGAAGCCTTCCCACCACGTCCTGCATTTCGGAGAATTGGTCGAAATCCTCAAACTGACGCAGAATGTCCACCGCCTCCTGCATTACCTCGAGGTCGGCGGGGCTCATCGGCATATTCATAATGCAGTATTCGGGATCGGCGTAGCGGTAGTATTTGTGGTCATAGACCTCGATTGGGGCATTGTAGCCAAGTTTGTCGGACCGCATTATCTGGATGTCGTTTTGTATGGTCCTGACAGACACGCCCTTGGATATGCCCTCCATATCGTAGAGCGCATACGAGCACGCCTCCACGAGATCGTCGAGGGTCCATTTCCTATACCTGTTTCTCAGGCAGTTGTCGATAGTGCGGTAGCGGATAAGCGCATTTTTGTTGGATGGCATAGCGGGATTTTTGTTTGGTTTCTGATGCCAAAGGTAAGAAAAATAATTTATTTTCCCACCCTTAGAATTGCGTTTATCGTCCAAGTGCCTACCGTTGACCACGACGGCATTTGCTTGATACGGTGGCGGATAAATGGACGGTCCCAGAGGAGGAAAATTGCTATGAAGGCCAGGCAGGCCCAGACCATCCAGCCGTAGAGAATCTTAACCGACTGTGCCAGAAGGTCTTCCACAATACCATCGTAGAACACGCCGTAACGGGCGAAACCGTCTCCTACATAATAACTTATGCCACGGGCGAGAATGGCACTGCCGATACAGCCTCCGCCAAACATATGGAAAAAGTTGAAAATGCTGAGCGCCTGAAAAAAGTGCTGAAACGACATTACCTCGTGGAGCGACCACATAAACGCAATGCACAGCACCGCATATCCAAAACCTCTGAATATCAGCGGTGGAACCAACTGATAATAGCCAATCTGAGGATTCACAAGAAAATAAAATCCCATACAGTAGAGGCATACGAACGACATTCCGACAGCAATCAGACGGTACTTTCCCCATTTGGCCACCTTCAACCAGCCGAGCGAGAAGAGGCAACCCGCCACAGCGCCTATCAGCGACCACTGATTGAGAGTCTCGTAGGTGAGGTCGCTGTAATGCATAACTTCCTCATAATAAATATTTTCGAGAACGTGCTCTACCGACATTATCAGTTCAAACAATATCACCAGAAATATTATCGGGCGGAAATATCTGTACCTTACAATCTGAGGCTCAATGTATGGCGAATGATGATATTTCATACGGATCATCAGCCAGGCAAGGGTTAGGCAGGCTCCTGACGTGCAGAGTTTTATGGTATCAGACTGCCACCATTTCAGCCAGTCGCCATAGTTGAGAATATAGGCGCAGAGCAGGAAGAAAAGCACCCAACCGCAGGCTGACGGCCAGTCGATACCTTTCAGCGGAACCCGTTTCTCGGGAGGCATCGGACAAAAGGGGCGCGTTAGTAGCACCTGAACCGATACCACCACTATCATAAGCCCAACCACCAGCCAGTGCATCATCCGCCAGTGGAGATGAAAGGCGAAAGTGGCTGACAGCCAGCCCGCTCCCTCTATTGCGGTAAGCAGGATAATGTGAAGAATCGGGAAGAAAACTGCAAAATCGCGCTTGGGTGTCATCCACAACTGAATATTGCTCATACATTCAAAAGTGCCCTGAATCTTGGCGCATCCGGCAAATATGCAGATTATCCACATTAACGGCAAGGGTAATTTATTCATCGTAAGCAGGTTGCAGACAATAATCACCACAGCCGAGGCTATCAGCAAAAACTTGTTGGAGAAGTGGAATTTCATCCTGAAAAGCACAGGAAACCACACGGCCATTCCGGCAAGAGTGCAATAGAGAAGGAAGGTGACATCTTCCCTCATCCACGCATTCTCGCCTATCATATCGTTCATTGCGCCCAGATAGACACCTCCGCTAAACTGAAAACAAAACGCCAGCAAAACATAAATCCACGGACGCACCACCTCCGGCACCCAGTCGTGGTACATTGGCATAGAAAACGGCGGAATTTTCTCTTCTGTCATATCTCAATTTTTAATTATCCATTGTCCATTGTCCATTTTTAGTATCTCA
>JAZUEG010000456.1:0-4862 GCA_045640025.1 Bacteroidales bacterium | reverse complement strand
CATCGACGGCGACATGGCCCAGCAGTGCAACACCATGCCCATAGCAATAGGCTACAGCGGATGCAAGGCCGTAATCATAGCGCTAATACTGGCCACCATCTTCGGGCTCAACTACGTATACCTCTGCCTGGCCAACGAGCTTTCCACAGGCATATACTTCGGCCTGGCGCTCGCAATTCCGCTCATCTACCTCGGCTACAAGGTCTTCAGGATAGAAAACCCTGCCCAATGCGCCCACTGCAGCGCCATCGCCAAGATGATAATGCTGCTCGGTATGTGCTACCTCTTCCTGGTGTGGCACACCTTCGCCCACTATCTGGAAGAGTGGTAAATAAGCTCCAGCAGCCTGCCGCCGAAATCCGGATCGTCCTGCATCAGGCTGCGGAAACCCAGATTTCCGTCCAGCCTCCCGGCCAGGTATTCCTGCTCGGTCTGCCCGGGCGTGGGTACTATCACAGCCCTCTTGCCCATGGCCACCACATCGCACAGAGTGCTGTATCCGGCCCGGCATACCACCACCGCGCTGTCCCTTATGGCATCCTCCAGAGCCTTGCCGCTCAGCATGTTGCGGTATTCTATGCAGGGAGATTTTTTTTCGGGCAGCTGATACGATTCAGATACACCCCTCACCATCAGCACCCTCTTGCCGCAGTCAGCCAGGGCATCTATCAGAAGATTCTCAAATACAGTACGCTGGTTTTCCTGACCCGAGATAAGAGCCAGCACATCGTAGCGGAATACATTATCCACGCCATTAGCTGCACTACTGCCACTATAACGCGACAAGATGCCCACCCTCACGAATTTTTCAGGATTTAGTTTTCTATCGGCAGCTAATAGCCCTGTAAGACACTCGCCCTCAGCAAAATCCGGAATCAAAACCTTATCGAAAACCGAGAGATATCTCTTGAACAGCCAGCCGTTGATATTCTCCAGCCAGCCCAGCCCCCTTGGCATCTTGGGATATACCTGATGGGTAACAATCATGCACTCCAATCCCCTGAAACACAAGCCATAGCGGTTGTCGGAGATCACAAGGTCGATATTGCGCTCCCTGATGATGCGCCTTACAAAAAAATGCTCATAAATGGAATTCCTGACAACCACGGGCACCCAGCCCAGAATAGTAAGAATGGAAATACGGCCCTTGGGATAGCGGATTTTCCAGTCGCGGATGGCGATGATATCAGCTCCCGGAATCTCCTGCCTCAGAAACTCCAGCGCCGATGGTCCGCACACCACAGTTACCTCGTTTTCGCGCATCAGATACTTGATGACGCCCGCTATCCTGGCCGCGTGCCCCAGTCCCCAGTCCAGAGGCGAGATGAGCACGCGGCGGTTTCTGATGGATTGAAATATTGGATGGTAATTATCTGACATTTCTATACATGAATTACAGCAGCTCGTCACGGCTTGCATCCATCCTTACGAAGATGAAAAGCAGTATCGTGAAGCTCCAGAGCGAGCTGCCTCCGTAGCTGAAAAACGGCAGCGGAATACCTATCACCGGCACCAAGCCTATGGTCATGCCCACATTGATTCCCACATGGAAGAATAGGATGCTGGCCACGCAGTAGCCGTATATCTTGGCAAAACCGGACCTCTGCTGCTCCGAGAGGTAGATAAGCCTCCAGATGAGCGCGATAAACAGCATCACCACCACCGACGATCCCACAAAGCCCCACTCCTCGCCTACCGTGCAGAATATGAAGTCGGTGGCCTGCTCCGGCACAAAGTTGAACTTGGTCTGGGTGCCCTGAAGGTAGCCCTTGCCCCAGAATCCGCCCGATCCTATGGCTATCTTGCTCTGCTCCACATTGTAGCCCGTGCCCTGGGGATCCACCTCCAGGCCCAGAAACACCCGGATAAGAGTCTGCTGATGGTCGGTCATCACATCGTGAAACACAAAATCCACGCAATACACCATCACTATAAAACCTATCACTCCCAGCATTACGATGGTAGCCAGCCAGTTGCGGTTGCTATACGAATACACGGCCACGGGCACCAGCAGAATCAGCGATGTGGCCACCAGGATATGCGACATCTCAAACTTATCGGATAGCAGGAAATGGTTAACGGTCCAGAGCAGACCGGCCACCACGGCCATGGCTCCCCACGCTATTAGAACCTCTATGATGTTTCTGCGGCCCAGCAGCAGATACCAGAAGCCTGATACCAGCATAATGCCGCCTATCACCCATACCAGCGGAGTCTTGAGCGTATACACAAACACAAGTATCGCCATCACCACCAGACAGAGAAAAAATCCCGGAAGTCCGGCCCTGTAGAATACGAATATCATGCTGAAATACACGAGTATAGATCCCATGTCGGGCTGCAGGATAATGAGCGCGCAGGGCAGCAGTATCACTCCCAATGCCTTAAGGAAATCGCCCACCTTGCAGATATTAAACCCGTATTCGCTCATTATCTTGCTCAGGGCCAGCGCCGTGGCAAATTTCGCAAACTCCGCCGGCTGTATCTTGAGCGGGCCTATCTCAAACCATGAACGCGCGCCGTTGGTCTTGGTGCCCACCACCAGTACCAACAGCAGCAATACAATCAATCCGCCATATATCACATACGGCAATACCGTGTATATCTTGTAGTCGGATACCATTATCAGCACCACTATCACGTATGCCACGCCTATCCAGACCAGCTGTTTGCCGTAGCGCATACCGAAATCGAAAATACTCTGGTGGGTATCGTCGTAGCATGCCGCATATATATTGAACCAGCCCATGAATATCAATGCCGTATACAGCAGCATCACCGGCCAGTCGAGCGACGATAATATATTAGCTCCTCGTTGTTTCATCTTTATTAATTACGAAATATGAATTACGAATTACGAATTGCTAAATCCTGGGGAATTCGGATTTCGTAATTCGTAATTATAAATATTATTTCATCTGAGCGTTTGGATCCATGAGATTGGCGTTGAACATTCTCTGCTCCACATCGTGACGCGTTACGGTGTCGGTCAGGTATTTCTCTATCATGAGGCCCGCTATCGGGGCCGCGTATGTGGAACCGAAACCGCCGTTCTCCACGTATACCGCAATGGCTATCTTGGGATCGTCCTTGGGCGCAAAGGCCTCAAAGATCGAGTGGTCCTTGCCGTGGGGGTTCTGCGCAGTGCCGGTCTTGCCGCATACCTGAATGTTGGGCACCTTGGCCGACCTACCCGTACCGGCCTCGCATACACGGTACATTCCCTCCACCACGGCCTCAAAATACTCCTTCTTGATACCGGTCTCCTGATGAACGTAGAATTTCTCGTCGATGTCGCCGTCCTCCACCTTCTTTACTATGTGGGGAATCACATAATAGCCCCTGTTGGCTATGGTGGCGCAGGCGTTGGCTATCTGGAACGGTGTGAAACACAGCTCGCCCTGACCTATGGACAGAGAGATTATAGTGTAGGCAGTCCAATGGCCCTCGCCGTAGAATCTGTTGTAATAATCCTTGGTATAGAAAATACCGGCCTTCTCCTGAGAGAGGTCGCTGCCGAGCTTGGTGCCAAGGCCGAAGCTCTGCACCCTGCGCCTCCAGTTGCTGTAGGCCGAATCGGCGCGTCCGTATTTCCTGTCGCCTATTATCTTGGTAAACTCGTGACAGTACCACGCGTTGCACGATCCCTGGATGGAGGTCACGAGATCCAGGCCGCCGCCGTGGTGACACTTGACGGTGTGCTTGCCCAGACGGAAACCGCCGTTGCAGGGGAAAGTGGTATTGAGCGTAATGGCGCCCTCATGCAGGCCCACCAGCGCGTTTATGGGCTTGAATGTGGATCCCGGAGGATACATAGCCATCAGCGCGCGGTTGTACATAGGCTTGTACTTGTCGCGGAGCAGGGCCGGATAGTTTATCGACATATCGGAGCCTACCAGCAGATTGGGGTCGTAGCCCGGCGACGATACCAGAGCCAGCACCTCGCCGGTCTTGGGCTCTATGGCCACTATGGCGCCTATCTTGTTCTGCATCAGCTTCTCGCCATACATCTGGAGGTCTATGTCGAGGGTTGATGTTATGTTTTTGCCCACCACGGCCACGGTGTCGTACTTGCCGTCCTTGTATTTGCCCTGTATACGGTTTTTCACGTCCACCACATAGATCTTGGTTCCCTTCTGTCCGCGGAGCACGTCCTCGTAGGCGTTCTCTATGCCGGTTTTGCCCACATAGTCGCCGGCCTTGTAATATGGATTGTGGTTGATGACAGATGTATCGGCCTCGGCCACGTATCCCAATACGAGGGCGGCACCCGGATACTCGTATCTGCGGGCCGTACGCTTCTGCACGTCAAAACCGGGAAACTTATACATCTTCTCCTGCAGGAGCGAGTATCTGTGCTTGGGTATCTGCTTGAAAACCACGCTCTCCTTGTATTTTCCGTACTTCTTTACAGCCTTCTGATACTCCGACCTGAACGATTCCACCGATGTGCCGAGTATATTGCAGAGGTCCAGCGTATCGAACTCCTGCACGCGGTTTGGCGTGGCCAGTAGGTCGTACGACGACTCGTTGTATACCAGCAGTTTCTGATTGCGGTCAAATACAAGTCCCCTCGCCGGATAGTCTATCACTTTTCGGAATACATTACTCTCAGCCGATATCTTGTATCTGTTGTCCATCACCTGGATGCTGAACAGCTTGATGATATAAGTGAGCGCTATCACTCCGAAAATTCCGCCTATTACAAATTTCCTGTTTGAATATTTTGGTAACATTGTATTTATAATTAGTAGTTAGTTGTTAGTAGTTAGTAGTTAGTGCTCTCCAATGATAATGATAATCATAATAATGTATGCACGTATCCGAATGGACTATCTACTAACTACTATCTACTAACTACT
>JAZUEG010000455.1:0-12328 GCA_045640025.1 Bacteroidales bacterium | reverse complement strand
AACTACTAACTACTATCTACTAACTACTAACTACTATGTCATCCTTCACCTTCAAGCAATTCACAATCCATCAGGACAATACAGCGATGAAGGCGGGCACCGACGGTGTACTGCTTGGGGCGTGGTGTGATTTTAGTGTAGCTGACTCTGTGCTTGATAGCGGCACGGGAACGGGGCTCATTGCGTTGATGGCGGCGCAGAAATCGGCGGAAAATGCAAAAATCGACGCTATTGAAATCGATGCCGACGCCTTCAATCAGGCCTGCGGAAACGTGCGCGATTCCAAATTCAGAGATAAGATAAATGTGCTGCATCAGGATTTTTTGAGTTTTTGTGCAGCTGATACGGTTAAAATTTACGACTACATTGTCAGCAATCCGCCATTCTTCGAGAACAGTCAGAAATCATCCGACAACAAGCGCACACTCGCACGGCACACCGACTCGCTGCCGTTCTCAAAACTCATCAGCGGAGTTGCCAAAATCATTTCTGACAAAGGATTTTTCTCGGTGATAATTCCGGCGATCTCGTGCCTGGAATTCGTGAGACTGTGCGCGCTCTGTCACCTTCATCTTTGTCATAAGACACTGATATTCACAAAAGAAGGAGCAGAATCGCCACGCCGTGTGATGCTCACATTCAGCAAGGAAATTCTGCCCCTTGTCCAGGATAAGATTACGATAAATTCCAAAGGCGGAAAACCTACCGAGGAATATAAGGAATTGACGAAGGATTTCTATTTGAAGTATTAATTACCAACAAAAACATCCAATCCCTTCCCATACGAAAAACACGCATTGTCGCCTTCTTAACGATTTTTTAACACAAAATATTTGCACAGCAATTTGCATATTCATACATTTGCAATATCAAAAACAAACAAACATATTTACCAACACAATTAAACACTTTACGATTATGATGACATTTGGTATCATTTGCGCAGTAGCCGTAATGGCAGGCGCAGCAGTAAGCGGTTTCCACAAGAACAACAACTTCGATTCTTGCAAGAACTTCTCAGCAGAGATTGATTAACAAACACTTAACCACAGCAAAAGCAATCAATCATGCGAGACACAAGCGACCAGAATCGCCCCTGGCGGGCAAAGGATTCTACAGTAACTAACAAGGGCAACGGCCCGAGGCATTAACTAAAGCACCAATATCAAAAGCCGAAAGTTAATGCCTTTTTTGTGTCCGCAACATAAAAAATATACGTGATACACGTAATAAATATACAGAAATTACTGAATAATATTCAAAGACATACAAAATACCATTACACTATAATTGTCCACAAAAGAATGTTTGCTAAATCCATTCCTATTCACTATCTTTGTGCAAAACTTTCATTACCATGGGCATATACATAAATCCGGGAACTGCGCTCTTCCAAGAGACTCTCAATTCAGAGATCTTTGTAGATAAGACAAAGATTGTGAGCTTATTAAGCAACGTAGTAGATACAAAGAAGAAGTACGTTTGTGTTTCAAGACCACGCCGTTTTGGAAAGACAATCGCCCAGCAGACTCTGTGTGCCTACTTCTCAAAGAATTGCGACTCAAGACCTATTTTCGAGAATCTGAAACTCACGGAAGTGGATGGCTGGGACAGGTATCTCAACAAGTTCCACGTGGTAAGGATCGACTGCAATGAATTTGCCGCTTTCGTAAATAAGACTGGCGAGGAAAGTTTTGTGAATCAGATGACTAAACATATTGTGGATGAATTCGTTGAAACATTTCCACAGATTGATTTGTCAGGCTGCCACAGAATATGTGATTGTATAAGTTCAGTTTTCAAGAAAACCAGCGACAAATTCGTAATCATTTTCGACGAATACGACCTTGGTGTGCGCGTAGGCCAGAGGGCTGAACTTCATCAGGAATACCTCGATTTTCTCATCTCGCTTTTCAAGAACGATTCGGTATCGCCCGCCATCGCCTTGGCATATATGACCGGCATTCTGCCCATTGTTAAAGATAAATTCGAGAGCAAATTAAACAATTTCACCAACATCACGATTCTCAATCCCGGCAAGTACGCTGAATACACAGGTTTTACCAAGGCCGAGGTTCAGGAACTTTGCGATAAGTATGGAGTTGACTACGAGGATTGCCGCCGTTGGTACGATGGCTATAAGGTTGGCGGTCAGCATATTTATAATCCGCATGCTGTAGTAGAGGCCATTTCGAGCAATGTTTTCAGGTCCTATTGGTCGGCAACGGGAAGTTACGAGACTGTCGCCACATATATTGATATGAATTTCGATGGTATCAAGGACGATATCATAAATATGATAACTGGTCAAAAGGTGTTTGTGGATGTGGATGGGTATCAGAACACAATCGATTCCATCGAGAGCAAGGACGATGTATATACATACCTGATTCATCTTGGCTATCTGAGTTATGATGCCGAGGAGGAGATGTGCTATATTCCTAACAAGGAGGTGCAAAGGGAATGGGTGCAGGCTGTGAAGCGCAGTGTGAATTTCGCTCCTGTCGCCAAATTCATCAACAATTCCCGACAACTCCTCGACGCCACAATAAACATGAACGCAGAGATGGTTGCGTATTCCATCAAGGAGACCCACAAATTAATATGCTCAAACCTCAGCTTCAACAACGAGCAGGCTTACCAGAGTGCGATTATCCTTGCGTATTTCTATGCCAACTCCAAGTACACCATCATCCCCGAACTGCCTACAGGCAAGGGATTTGCTGACGTGGTACTTGTGCCGTACGTCCCCAACCTTCCGGCAATTATCATTGAGCTGAAGAAGGACGCATCAACACAGACCGCCCTCTCCCAGATCAAGAACAAGGAATATTCCACCCACCTCTCCCACTACCACGGCAATCTCCTGTTCGTAGGCATCAATTACGACAGCGACAAGGAGCATGAGTGCGTGATTGAGAGATTTATTAAGGAATAACCGAAAATATTATTACCTTTGCAGCCGGAATCAACAAAACTAAAAAATGTCTTACAAAAGAATACTAACCATCCAGGACATATCGTGCGTGGGGCAATGCTCGCTCACCGTGGCGCTGCCGGTGCTCTCAGCCAGCGGAAACGAGGCCTGCATCCTGCCGTCGGCCGTGCTCAGCACTCACACTGGAGGATTCAAGGGATACACTTTCCACGACCTCACCGACGATTTCCCGGCTGTTGCAAACCATTGGATATCAGAGAAGATAGATTTCGACGCGTTCTATACAGGATATCTCGGAAGCCTGAGGCAGATAGACCTCGTGACAGAGATTGTGAACAGCCCCCTCGCCAAGAAGGACTCGCTCTTTGTGGTGGATCCCGTAATGGGCGACAACGGCGTCTTGTACAAGGGTTTCAACGCCGAGATTGTGGCCGCCATGCGCCGACTCATCAAGCGCGCCGACATCATAATCCCGAACATCACCGAGGCGTGTCAGCTCACTGATACTGAATACCGTACAGATTTCGACAAGGAATACATCCGCGGAATTGTGGGCAAGCTTCAGCAGATAATGGGCCGAGGCAAAACCATCGTGATGACTGGCGTTGGATTCAATCCCAACGAGACCGGAGTGGGTGTTTTCAGCGACGGCGATGAGTTCTATTATCCTCATATCAAGTTAGATAAGAATGTATCAGGCACTGGCGACATCTTCGCGTCGGCCTTCATAGGCGCGCTGCTAAACGGCCACGACACAAAAAAATCGGCGACCATTGCCGCCGATTTCACGCTCCTCTCAATCAAGGAGACCGTAAAGAATCCCGCCCACTGGTACGGCGTGAAATTCGAGACCGTATTGGGCGAATATATCAGAATGTTAGGTCGTTAGCCTATTTAGTGTCCGTCAGGCGGTTCTCTATCATGCGCTCCACGTAGCACTGAATCATCATCCTAAGGCGCGTGGTCATATCATTGGCCAGCGAGTCGTTGGATTCCAGAATGTTGTCGGTGAGCATCCAGTCCTTGCGGTAATTATACAGCGCCTTGGGATTCTGGCCGTCATACTGGAGCACATAGTCGTCCATGAGATACTGATATGTGCCGTCGATGAAACTGAAGGCCCACTGATTGGTGCTGTCGGCTGATAGCAAATCCCTTCCGTAAGCCACGTAAGGTTCGTCGTAATGGAGCATTCCGAGCAAGGTTGGCATAATGTCTATTTGCTGGGCCAGGCCTGAAATCACACCACGTGGCAACTGGCCCGACGGATCGTAGAATATCACTGGCACGCAATAAAATCCCAAATCTGTCTGATACTCAACGTGATTGGTCTGATTGGTATGGTCGCCGGTAATTACGAAAATCGTATTCTTGAACCACGGCTGACTGCTGGCGTGCTCAAAAAATTTCCTGTAGCAATGATCCACGTACCTGATGCATTTGTGCATGGGCAGGGCCTCCTCGGGGAAAGTGTCGCGGAAAGCCTCGGGAATCTTGAACGGATGATGGCTCGACGCCGTGAAGATTGTGGAGAGGAACGGCTCGGGAGTCTCGTCGAGCTTCTTCTGCCAAAACTCCATGAAATTGCCGTCCCAGATAGCCCAGCGCCCGTCGTAATCGGCATCTCCGCCAAATTCGGGGTCGGCGTTGTACTCATCGCGGCCGTAATATTTATGGTAGCTGATGGCGCGTGAATATGAGTCGAAACCCATGGACCCGTTATCAGCTCCATGAAAAAACGACGTATTGTAGCCCTTGCCGTCAAGGCAGACCGAGAGTCCGCCGATGGTGTTGTTGATATACGGTGTGGCAAAAAAATTGTTCTCTATCATGGGCAAAGAGGAAAGTATGCTTGGCATGGCATCAATGCTCTTGCGGCCGTTGGCAAATGTATATTCAAAGGTGAGGCTCTCTCCTATCAGCGAATCCAAAAACGGCGTATATCCCTTGTAGCTTCCCGAATCGAGGTTGCTGTTATAGAATCCAATATACTCTCTTCCAAGGCTTTCCGAGATAATAACTACAATATTCCTGGGAGTAAACTCAACTGTATCAGCTGGAATGTGAACCGGACTGTATACCGAATCGAGCCACTGGCGGTCGAAATATTTCGGGTCCTTGAATCCTGAATGGCCTATGCTGCGGATCAGCGAGAACGGCGTATTCAGTACGATGGCGGTCTGCGACGGCTTATCCACATAGATATTGGCATCGCGGATTCCCTTGGGCCGGGTATCAACGGAGAAGGAGCCCCTGATTCCGAAAAAGAAAAACAAAGCCGTGAATATCAGGCCCATACATTGAGTAATATAGTAGCTGATGGGGGGAGTCTTGCGGTAATCAGGCTGCACGTAGAGTTTCAGGTAGCTAATGGCAATTAATATCACAAAAACCACTAAATACCAATGCTTTGCGGTCTCCAGAAGCAGGATTGAGGCTGTATTGCTCTCGTTGGCAAACTCGGTGAAAACCGTCATCGTGGTGCGCTTGCCGGTGTAGGGATAATAGGCTGAATCGGCCACATTCAGGAAGGCCGATATGGTATTGAGAACCACAAACAATGTCCTCTGAACGCTGTAATACTTAGTATTTTCCTTGATGCGGAGCGGCAGAAAAGTCATCAGCAGAAACGGAAGATTGAAATAGAGAAGGCTGATGGTATCGAATACGAAAGCGCCTCTCAGCAGACTGCCCAAACTGAGGTCGCCAAATCCTGCCGAAAACAAGTGCCAGTTTTCCAGCACGTAAGCCACACGGCATAGCGCGCTTACAATATATACCAGCAGGAGGTCGATGATGACAGCTAATGCCGGCGAAGTTTTCTTGTCCATTTATGAATTTTGTTAAAAAAATCTGACCGCAAAATTACAAAAAATTTTACAAGGAATATTCGGAATTTTACAAAAATTATTGCTATATTTGCAGACTACTCATTACATCATTTTTTTGAAAAATATTTATTTACTTTAAGTACGTGGAAAACAACATATTGGAATACTCGATAAGTGAGGTTTCGCAGCTTACGGGCATCAAGGACTTTACCCTCCGCATCTGGGAAAAAAGGTACAAGATAGCCCTCTCGGCACGGACCAAGAACAATCAGAGAGTATATCGCGAGTCTGACGTACAGCTTCTTAGGAGATTTGCGGCCCTCATCAGGAGGGGCTACAAGATTTCTGAGATCGTGGCCATGAGCGCCGAGGAGATTTCGTTGAAAATAGGTACGGTATTTGTACCTAAAACTACGAATCAAATCATCAAACGTCTTATGAAACTTGCAGAGACTTTCAGCGCTAAGGAATTCGACAAGGAGCTGAAGCACGATATACTGGATTCTGGATTGGAGCACGCCATCATCAGCATCATAATCCCAATGATGGAGATGATGGAGGCTAAGTATATCCAGGACTCCAACTATCTTGCTATCAAGCAGTTCTCCTATGATATCATAAGGAGAAGGCTTATCGTGGCCGCCGACGTGGACGAGAAGGAGGATGGCGAGGAGTTCATCATTTTCTCCCCGCTGGAGGATCACTGCGAGCTTCAGCTGCTCATCGTAGATTATATCCTGAAAAAATACGGCAAGACTCCTATCTACTGCGGCAACAAGGTGAAAATCACCCAACTGCGCGAGGCTATGGCCAAGTCGAGGTGCAGAAACGTGATTCTTGTAGGCCGTCTGTACGAGAACACCGAGGATATCTCCAACTATGCGGATTCCCTGCTGGAAATAGACGGAATAAATGCCATAGTACTTGACCACAACTACAGCGAGATGGAGGATAAATCGCCATCAGCTACAAAAATAAAAAACATACAAGGCCTGACAGAATACTTGAAGAAGAAATAAAATAATGTCGTCGATACTGGACACCGATATAATGTTTTTGACCGGTGTGGGTCCTCAGCGTGCCGAGAGTTTCAAGAAGGAGCTCAATATTAGCACGTTTGAGGATTTGGCATATTATTTCCCGTACAAATATGTGGATAAAAGCAAATTTTACAATACCACCGACATCCACTCCGACGCCATAGCCGTACAGCTGAAGGGCGTAATCTCAAATATGCACACCGAGGGCACCGGCCACAAGCAGAGGCTGACGGCCACATTCACCGACAGCAAGGGCAGCATAGACCTTATCTGGTTTAAGGGAATCCAGTACATACAGCAGGCCATCATCAAGGGCAAGGAATACATAATCTACGGAAAGCCAAACCTTTACAATCATTCGTGGAGCATAGCGCATCCTGATATCGAGGATCCGCAGAGGCTTCAGAGCGGTATGCAGACCAACTTTGCCGCGCATTACACAATCCCCGACGTAAAGAACAGCAAATTCACCAACAAGGTAATACAGAAACTCCAGCAGAATCTCTGGGCGGCTATCAAACAGCCTCTGCCTGAGACTCTTCCGCAATACTTAATCAACAATTTCCATCTGATGGGCCTTACCGACGCACTGCGCGCGATACATCTGCCCAAGAGCGAGGACGAGCTCGCAAAGGCCCGCGCAAGGCTCAAGTTCGAGGAACTTTTCTACATTCAGCTCAACATCCTCAGCTACAAGAAAGACAAGATGGAGAAGAGCCGCGGTTTCGTGTTCAAGGAGGTTGGCGAGGTGTTCAACACTTTCTATTCCAAATACTTGCCATTTCCACTGACTGGCGCACAGAAACGTGTGATCAAGGAAATCCGCAGCGATTTCCTCACGGGCCGTCAGAGCAACCGACTGATACAGGGCGACGTGGGCAGCGGAAAGACTCTCGTGGCGCTCATGAGTATGCTGCTGGCCATAGACAACGGATATCAGGCCTGCATAATGGCGCCCACCGAAATCCTCGCCAAGCAGCATTACGACACCATCCGCAACTTCCTGAAAGACATGCCAGTAAAGGTAAGCCTGCTGATGGGAAGCACTCCAGCCAAGGAGCGCAGAAAAATCCACGCATCGCTTCAGGACGGCAGCCTGAATATCCTTGTGGGCACCCACGCGCTTATAGAGGACGACGTGGTTTTCAAGAACTTAGGTCTTGCCGTAATCGACGAGCAACACAGGTTTGGCGTGGCCCAGAGGGCAAAACTCTACAAGAAAAATTCCGAGAAGCCGCCTCACGTTCTGGTGATGACGGCAACCCCGATACCGAGAACTCTCTCGATGACTCTCTACGGCGACCTCGACGTCTCCGTAATAGACGAGCTGCCTCCGGGACGAAAACCCATCAAGACCGTTCACAGCTACGACAGCAAGAGGATGATGGTTTTCAAATTCCTGAAGGAGCAGATAGACGAGGGACGTCAGGTATATATTGTGTATCCGCTGATAGAGGAATCCAAGGCTTTCGACTACAAGGACCTCACCGACGGAGTGGAGGCCATCACGAGGGCGTTTCCTCAGCCGCAATATAATATAAGTGTGGTTCACGGCAAGCTGAAGCCCGATGAGAAGGATTATCAGATGCAGCGGTTCGCCAAGGGAGAGACTCAGATAATGGTGGCGACCACCGTGATAGAGGTGGGCGTTAATGTACCGAACGCCACGATAATGGTGATAGAGAGCGCCGAGAAATTCGGACTCAGCCAGCTTCATCAGCTCCGTGGACGAGTGGGCCGAGGAGGCAGCCAGAGTTACTGCATCCTGATGAGTGCGTATCAGCTATCAGCCGACGCCAGAAAACGCCTCGACATAATGTGCGAGACCACTGACGGTTTCAAGATCTCGGAGGAGGACCTGAAACTGCGCGGCCCAGGCGACATGGACGGCACACAGCAGAGCGGAACGCCTATTCAGCTGAAGATTGCCGACCTCGTGCACGACAATCAGCTGCTGATGGCCGCAAGAAACGCCGCCGCCGACATTCTCGACAAGGACCCGACCCTAAGCGCCCGTGAGAACGAGATTCTGAAAGTGCGTCAGCAAATGATTTTCAATAAACAGCAAAACTGGAACAGGATATCGTAGAAGTTGAAAGTTTAGAGATTAAAGATTAAAGATTAGAGATTAGAGATTAGAGATTAAAGATTAAAGAAAATATGATAACACCAAATAAGGAGCTTCATGAGCTGATAGAGCAGAACCACAGGCTGCTGCTGCTCATGGACCATTTCGAGACCGGATTCTGTGTGGCCGACAAGACTATTGCCGATATCTGCGGAGAAAAGGGAATTAATCCCGAGATCTTCGCATCGTTCTGCAATATCTACAATGGCAACACATCAAACCTCTATGTACCTAATAG
Source organism: Bacteroidales bacterium (assembly GCA_045640025.1). GTDB lineage: Bacteria > Bacteroidota > Bacteroidia > Bacteroidales > UBA3824 > UBA3824. The sequence goes on along the minus strand of JAZUEG010000455.1, from coordinate 3,153 downwards.
CAAGGAAGATATAGTTCAGATAATAGCGTTTTTGGAGAACACTCACCGCTATTACATCAGCGACATGTATCCCGCGATAAAGTTTTTCATAAGCGAGCTGAGCAAGATAAACCCCGGCAACGATGTTAGGATGCTGGAGATGTTTTTCGAATCGTATTTCAGCGAGGTGAAGAAACACCTGGAATACGAGCAGGAGAAACTGTTTCCGCTGATACGGGCATACTGCAATGGCGAGATAGAGGCGAGCGAGTTGCTGAAAAAATCAAAAAAACTGAAACACAGCGACATAGAGATAAAACTCAGCGACCTGAAAAACCTCCTGCTGAAGCATATAAAACTTATAGACAAGGAAGGAATGAAACGCAAGCTGCTGGCCGCATTGCTGGAATTCCAATACGACCTCAATATCCACTCGCTGATAGAGGACGAGATACTTTTAAAGAATATAACTAAATAAAACCAATGGATATCAATTACATAGGACTCATCACAGCGGTGGGTACCTTTCTTACAATAGGACTTTTTCACCCAATAGTAATAGTATCGGAATACCATTTCGGCACCCGCTGCTGGTGGTGGTTCCTGCTTGCAGGCCTCTGTTTTGTGGCCGTATCGCTCTTCGTTGAAAATCAGATAGTAAGCACACTCTTCGGCGTGGTGGGCTGCTCGTGTCTATGGAGCATTCTCGAGATCTTCGAGCAGCGCAAGCGCGTACTCAAGGGCTGGTTTCCGATGAATCCGGAGCGTGCCCATGAGTACGAGCAGGACTTGGCCAAGATGAAGGCCGAATTGGAGAAGGAATCCGATGCTACTGAACAGGAGAAAGATCGTCCTTCAGAACAGCAATAGCCAACTGATCGGCGCAGGATGTGCTCTTGTTGCCGCAAATATTGCCCGAGAGGATCTCTGCGATCTTCTCGGCCTTCATGCCGTTTACGAGCTTGCTTATGGCCTTGAGGTTGCCGTTGCAGCCGCCGAAAAACTCCACGTTTGTTATTACGCCGTTCTCGTCCCTATCGAAGGTGATGAACTGTGCGCATGTGCCTGATGTCTTGTATGCGTATTTCATTTTTTCTATTATTTAAGATTACAGGGCAAAGATAATGGAATTATTCAAGAATAAAAAATTTTGTTTATTTCGGAGAAACAAGGCCGGAGGGAGAGACCGCGGGTCGGCTCAGAAAAAAAAAGAAACGAAATTATTTTACTGATTTCCATATAAAAATAGCGACGGATCGCGGCCCCCCTCTACTGACATTACTTAATAAATCCTTATTTCCTAACTCCTTTTATCTTGTAGCCCTTGGCCTTTAGGAGCGAGAGTACAGAATTTGGACCTACAAGGTGGCCCTCTCCTACCACAAACAATGTTGACCTATCGGCCATGATGGCGGGCATCTGATTGCTCCAGTTCTTGTTTCGGGTGTCGAATACAAGGGCCTCGGCGTCCTTGGAATCTTTCATGCTCTGGCTGAAATAATCCTCCAACTTCTTCACATCCATACTCTTGTAAACGTCCACAAGTTTATAGACCTCGGTTTTGGCGGAATCAAGTTTTCCGATTCCTTCTATCATGTTGCTGACCTGCTCCTGAAACGAGAACTGTGTGTCCATGGCCGTCACAAGCAGATCCATTTGGAATTTTGTGGATTCGAGACCGATGCATGGCTTTCCTGCCTTGAGCGCCTCTTGCTGAAAATACATATCCATAAGAACGCCTTGCTGAGCTGATGTCCCTGAATTAATTGCCTTCAGCTGCTCTCCCAAAACCGCTATGGTCATGGAGAAAAACAAGGGACGCAACTTCAGAAATCCTGCAAACTGTGGCTCTGTAAGGTCGATTCCGTGAGTCTCATATACAGATTTGCAGAGTTGATTGAATTGCTCATCGGTCATGAAATCGCGCAATGTGCTGTCGCCGCCAAGCATCATCTTCTGCTGGACATATAACAGGGTATCAGGATTCTGCATATCCCTGCTGTCGATTTCGCCGCATACCTGACTCACTTTTTTCAGGGTCTTGTGGGCGCCGGGAATGGAATCCACAAAAGTAGAAGTTACCACATGGCACGAGCCGAGAATGTAAGACGACTGCTTGAGTCCGTTGCCAGAGATCTCAAAGAGAACCTGCGCATTAGCTGCACTGAATACTATAAGTGCAACGATAAGTGTAAGAATTTTTTTCATGATTTTTACCATTTTTGATTTTCGATTTTTAATTTTTGAAAACAATGACACGCACGGACGGGCGTGTCATATATAGATTATTATTTCGTAATTAATCCTCCATCTCCGCCAGTTTGTTCTCCAGCCATTGCGGACCCATAAAGAATGTTGGGGTTTCGTGGACGAAGCCCTTGCGGTCGATGAGGATGTAGGCAGGGATGCCGCTGAATCCGAATTTGGCTTTCAGCTTTGCCATGTTGGCCTCGCTGATTTTGTGGTGAGTACCTTTGCTGTTGGCGGCTATCTTCTTGTATTCCTTCTCGTCGGAAGATTCGTCGGTTACGTAAACGAAGTCAACGCCTTTAGCGATCAGGCCGTCGATGTGGGGCTCCATCTGCCTCATACCGCTTCTGCATGGTCCGCACCATGTGGCCCAGAGGTCGATGTAGATGGCCTTGCCCTCGTGACCTTTCACGAGCTCCACGAGGATTGAGTCGGCTGCGCTCTCGCCTCCCAAATGCTTGTAATATCCGCCGCGCTTTCTCTCGGCCTCTTTCTCAGCCATTATCCTGGCGTTTTCCTGACGCGCAAACTGTGCATATACCGGGCTTCCGAGTTTCTCGAGCTCGGCGATGCCGGATTCGGGTATCAGCTTCTTCTCACGGAGAGGACTGCAAATTTCATTGCATTTTATCATATCGAAGAGCAATCCTGACTCCTTGCCGGTTATCAATTTGACGAAGTCGTTACGGATACCGGACAATGCGGAATGTACTATGGCGTTGTCCTCATCAGTAATGGGATAGTTCTCGACATTAACCCTGTTGTCAAGAATCTCCATCGCCTTCTCATATTCAGGATTCATCCAGCCATCTTCCTTCGCCTTCTTGAAATAATCTACCAAGTATCTGCTGCCAGCGTATGCGCCAATATTGAAATCTGCGTACATATTCATCTCTCCGATATTATCGAAGTAGAGATTATTTG
>JAZUEG010000454.1:0-3636 GCA_045640025.1 Bacteroidales bacterium | reverse complement strand
GTGCTCATGAACATCACCCCCGACCACCTCGACCGCTACGACTACAAGATGCAGAACTATACCGACAGCAAGTTCCGCATCACACAGAATCAGCGCCCGGAGGATGCCTTCATCTACTATGCCGAGGATCCGGTAACATCTGCCGAGATCTCCAAGCGCACATTCCAGCAGAAGGTATTGCCGTTCTCGCTTATATCCGAGCCTGTCAACGGCGCTCTATACATGGAGGGCGGCGATTTGTGCATATCAGCTAATGGCGAAAAAACAGTAATCCCATCAGCCGGATTCAAGCTCAAGGGACGCCACAACAGGTGCAACATCATGGCGGCCGCGCTGGCGGCACTCCAGGTGGGCATAGAGCCCGCACAGATCCAGAAGAGCATCGATACATTCATGCCGCTGGAGCACAGAGTGGAGCCATGCGGAATAGTGGACGGCGTAAGCTGGATAAACGACTCCAAGGGCACCAACGTGGATTCGGTATGGTATGCCCTCGATACAGTGAATCCCGGAGTGGTGCTGATACTCGGCGGCGTAGACAAGGGCAACGACTACTCGCAGCTCTACGACCTCGTGCGCCAGAAGGTGAAAGTGATAGTGGCCATGGGTATCGACAATGCTCCCATCCATGCCGCATTCGATGATATGATAAAGGTGGTGGATGTGCGCAGCATGGCAGAGTGCATCTCCACCTGCCGCGCCCTTACAGCTCCGGGCGATACAGTGCTCCTGTCGCCGGCGTGCGCCAGCTTCGACCTCTTCACCTGCTACGAGCAGAGAGGCGAGATGTTCCGCGAGGCCGTTCAGGAGATGATGAAACAACAATAGCAACGATATGGAAAAGAAGGGTATATTCAATAAATTCCTGCTCGGCGATCCCACTATCTGGCTGATAGCGTTGGCGTTGTGCATTCTGGGCCTTGTGGAGGTATACAGCTCCACATCCATGCTCGCCTGGAACAAGCAAGCCGGCAATACCACATACTACGTATTGCGCCATTTCAGCTCGGTGGCCGGAGGCCTTGTGGCAATGTATATTTTCTGCAGGCTGTCATACAAGAATCTCTCGAAGATTATACCTACGCTTTTCTGGGGTTCGGCGGTGCTACTTCTGCTCACATTGCTGTTGGGCACCAGCACCAACGATGCCAAGCGATGGTTTACCATACCGGGCACGTCGTTTGGATTCCAGACCAGCGACCTGGCCAAGCTGAGCCTGATGCTCTATCTGGCCAAGCTGCTCTCCACCTGCAAAAACACCATGGCCGACAAGCGCCTTACCTTTATCTGGTGTATGGTGGCGGTGGGTATCACGTGCCTGCTCATATTGCCGGCCAACCTGTCTACGGCCATGCTGATAGCCGGCACCAGCATGATAGTGATGGTGGTGGGCCAGATACCGCTCAAGTGGATGGGATACATGGTGGCGGGACTCGCGCTCTTCGGCGTACTCACCATAGGATTCTGCAAGGTGGCGGGCATACATACGCGTATGGATACGTGGGTAAGCCGTATCACCACATTCTCATCCGACGATGCCGACCGCAGCAACGAGGATTTCCAGGCCGCCGAGGCCAAGATAGCCATAGCGCGCGGCGGAATCATGGGCCAGGGGCCGGGCAACAGTGTGCAGCGCAACAGCATCCCGCATCCCTACTCCGATTTCATATTCGCAGTGGTGGTGGAGGAGTGCGGCCTCTGGGGCGCCATCCTGGTGCTGGGAGGGTACGTGATATTCTTCTTCCGGTGCATATCCATAGTCAAGGGGCTCAACAGGACCTTCCCGGCCTACATAGTGGTGGGCCTGTCGCTCAATATAGTGCTGCAGGCCGTCTCGCATGTGCTGGTGGTGTCCAATATCATCCCCGTTACGGGTCAGCCTCTGCCGCTGGTGAGCATGGGAGGTACTTCCATCCTCTTTACAGGCATTGCCATAGGCATCATACTCAATATCTCGAGATACTCGGGCCAGAAGGAGACCGAGCAGGATATCGAGCAGGACCAGGAGCCGGAGGAGGTGGGCGATTATCCTTTTATCGCAGGATAGTTTCTTCCCTTGCCAGCTGATGGCGTGTAATATTACTCGCCATTAGCTGCCATAAATATAAACATACAGATTGTATCACGATATAATATCATAGAGAGCTATGAAAGTTCTAATAGGAGGCGGAGGCACAGGCGGACACGTATTTCCGGCCATAGCCATTGCCCAGGCTTTGAGGAAGATAGATCCCGCGATCGACATCCTCTTTGTGGGAGCCAAGGATAAGATAGAGATGGAGAAGGTGCCGGCGGCGGGATTCCAGATTATAGGACTTCCGGCCGCGGGTTTTCAGCGCAAGAATATGCTGAAAAACATCACTCTGCCATTCAAGCTGATATCCTGCATGATAAAGTCGCGCCACATTATCAAGGATTTTCGTCCCGATATTGCAGTGGGCGTGGGCGGATATGCCAGTGGACCCATACTTCGCGCCGCCAGCAAGCAGGGCGTGCCTATAGTATTGCAGGAGCAGAACTCTCATGCCGGAGTCACCAATCAGATACTCTCCAAGAAGGCCTCGAGGATTTTCACCGCATACGACGGCATGGAGAAGTATTTCGACGCCTCCAAGATCAAGTTTACCGGAAACCCCGTGCGTGCCGATATAGCCTACAATACCTGCACACGCGAGGAGGCATTGGCCGAGTTTGGCCTGGACCCCAACAAGATGACCGTGCTCTCTGTGGGCGGAAGCCTGGGCGCCGGCACCATCAACAAGAGCATAATGGCTCATATCGATGAGTTCCAGAAGGCCGGAATCCAGGTTATCTGGCAGACCGGCAAATATTATTACGACGATATAATGCGTCAGCTGGAGGGCCGCAACTGCCCATGCATACATCCGATGGCTTTCGTTAAGCGCATGGATCTGGCCTACAAGGCAGCTGATGTGGTGGTAAGCCGTTCGGGCGCGCTGTCGGTATCGGAGCTCTGCCTGGCAGCCAAGCCGGTTATCTTTATCCCGTCGCCCAATGTGGCTGAGGACCACCAGACCAAGAACGCCATGGCCCTCGTAAACAAGGACGCCGCCATGATGCTCACCGACGCCGAGGCCGAGAAAAAACTTTTTGAATGTGTGCAGTCGCTTTGCTCCGACAGCGTGAAAAGAGTTCGGTTCTCTGAGAATATTGCAAAGCTGGCTGTTAAAAATTCAGCTGATTTGATAGCCAGCGAAATTATAGGAATGGTTCAGTAAATGTAAAAATACATTTTTTTTTACAAAAAATGATGTATTATTAAAAAATTATTCGTATTTTTACGCTGTTAAATTTATAAAAATATGAAAGACGCAAAAATTTATATAATCGTGGCAGTAGCCGCAGTGCTTTCTGTAGCGCTGCAGGGTTGCGGTACATCCGCAGGAGAGTCGTTGTCGCTCAGCAAATCCAAGATTGAGAGCAAGCTTGCATCGCAGGGCGAGTTGCTGATAGACAATATGATAGATGCCTACAAGGATGTTCAGGACATCCTGTTTGAGAATGATTACGATGGCGCAGTGACAGGCGTATTGTCGCAGAGCGAGGAGGGTTTTGAGCCGCAGCCTCTGCTCAACATGGAATCGCGCGCCAAGCTCAATATCCTGTATCTCTACA
>JAZUEG010000453.1:0-6216 GCA_045640025.1 Bacteroidales bacterium | reverse complement strand
AAAATTATCAAAAATTTATCACGAATTACTCAAAAATTATTCTCTGAAAAAGCAATTTTTGAAAAATTTTTGGTTAATTTTGATAATTTTTGTCTTTCCAAACAACTCAAGACAACAAGTTAATTGTTAATTATTAATTTTTAATTATTAATTATTTTGTCTTCTTGTGACGCTTCAAGGTCTGCATACACTCGCGGCGGGGGATGATTACGGAAACGCCGTTGTACTCAATCTCCTGCTTAATGGTCTGCTTGATCTCCTCAATCTTGTTCGGCATTGGAACCACCACCTTAACGTGCTCAGGCTCAACACCAAGACCAAGACAAATAGCCTCAAACTTGTTGGTGCCTGCCGAGTCCTGACCGCCTGTCATACCAGTGGTGAGATTGTCGGAAATGATAACGGTGATATTGCTCTTGTCATTAACGGCGTCCAGAAGGCCCGTCATTCCCGAATGAGTGAAAGTGGAGTCACCGATTACGGCAATGCTTGGGAACAATCCAGCATCAGCCGCGCCCTTGGCCATCGTGATAGAGGCGCCCATATCCACGCAACTTGCAAGCGCTTGGAACGGAGGCAACGCGCCCAAAGTATAGCAACCTATATCGCCGAAAATCCTTGCATTCTCGTACTCGGCGGCCACCTCCTTGAGAGCGGCGTAAACATCACGGTGTCCGCAGCCCTGACACAACTGTGGAGGACGTCCAGCCAGATTTTTGGCCTCATCGAAGGTTGTATCAGCTGATACGCCAAGACCAGCGGCCACATTGTCGGGGTTCAACTCGCCCATACGTGGAAGTTTTCCGCTGAGACGACCGCTCACAACAGCCTTGTCGCCCACAATGCGCCTAACGTCCTCTTCCACAACAGGTTGACCATCCTCCACCACAAGGATTTCCTTGCACTGGGCGGCGAGATCCAGAATCTTCTTTTCGGGGAGCGGATACTGAGATATTTTCAGGATACTGATACCATCGATATCATAATTCTGAATAGCCTCCTTCACATAGTTGTAGCCAATGCCACAGGCAATTACGCCAAGCTTGTTGCCATTATTCTCAGATTTCAGGAATTTGGAGTTAGCTGACTCTGAAGCCATTGCGGCCTGCTTCTCTATGAGCGCGGCATACTGCTTCTTGGCGATACCAGGAAGAAGAACCCAGCCTCTTGAGGTACTTGGGTTCAGTTTGTTTTCGCCTCTGATGCTATCGATTTCTACCGCTGCGCGGCTATGGGCCAATCGGGTAACAACTCTCAGAAGCACAGGCTCCTGAAGTTTCTCACTAAGTTCAAAAGCCTCGGCCATCATATCGTAAGCCTCCTGCTGATTGCTTGGCTCAAAAATAGGAATCAGGGCAAACTTGCCGTAGAAACGTGAATCCTGCTCATTCTGACTCGAGTGCATTGAGGGATCGTCGGCAGCCAACACCACCAGACCGCCGTTAACGCCTGTAATAGCGGAATTTACGAACGCGTCGGCGCATACATTCATACCCACGTGCTTCATACAAACGAGGGCGCGCTTGCCAGCGTATGACATACCGAGAGCCGCCTCCATAGCGGTCTTCTCATTGGTGCACCAGCGTGAGTGGATCTTGCGCTCACGGGCCGCAGGATTATTCTGAATAAACTCTGTAATTTCGGTAGAGGGAGTTCCTGGATAAGCATAAACACCTGAAAGACCAGCATTTATGGCACCCAAAGCAATAGCCTCGTCACCGAGCAATAATTTCTTTTCCATTTATATTATTAGATTAAGATTGCCCCAAAGTTAGTAACAATTTTTTAACATACGAAAGTTTTTGCGGTAAAAATTTCGGGGTTGGGAGAAAAAAGCAAGGGGAAAAGAAATCTAACCCCACCTTGGGCTAAAGGAAGAATAATCAATAATTCTCTACTCCTTCACAAACCTCTCAATCACACACTCGTGCTCCTTGTCGCTGTCGTAGTTGATACCCACGAAGAGGAGATTGCCGTGATAATGGGCAAGGTGTGTGGAATACTCCTTGTTCTTGATCTGGGAAAGGGCAGTCTCGGTGGAGGCGTCCTTTTTCAGTTCAATTATTATGGCCGGAAGGTTGGGAACGTATGGCACAAGCACCACATCAGCAAAACCCTTACCTGTAGGCAGTTCGGGGATTATAGTGTATTTGGAGTTCGCATAGAAATATGCAAGGATAATCGCGCTCTGATACGACTGCTCATTGTTGAAGCTGAGGTTGCTGCAAACAAGCTTATGGGTCTCCTTAATGGAATACGCAACCATCTCGGCATTCATATTAATGGTGGCGTCGAGGAGTTGTCGGGAATTGTTGATGAATTTGGCGACAGGAGCGAAATTGACGCTGCGTTTCAGAGCCTGAACCCACTCTTTTTGCACCTCCTTGTTTGGAATGTAGCACTGCTCCCCTTCTGCATCATAGCTCAGATAACCAAGATGAATCAGGTATGTATACACATCGTCCTTGTTCTCAATGGAATCTATAGTGTTTTGATAGCCACTAACATCCACAAAAATCCTATCGCCGATAATTATCCTTATGATATCATCCTTAATACCATCAAAATTCATATCGATATATGTGGATACAGTCTCGTAGCTGCCCGTTGCCGACCAATAAGATTGGAACTGTTTCTTTCTGATACATTCCACAATTGCGTTGGGGTTGTAAATGTGGAAATCACCGACTTTGTATCCGTCGTACCAACGGCGACAATCCTCATAATCAACACCAAACTCATCGCAAAGGCTCTGAACCTCAGCCTTTGTAAAACCTGTATATTCAGCGTATGGTCCAGGAACAATAATTGTTATGCTATCAAAATTATTTAACTTACTCTCAAATTTATCTTTCACAATAGGCAGAATACCAGTCATATAAGCCAACGCAATGGCAGGATCCATAGCTGAGTTCTTGAAAAGCGAGATAAGGAAATCAAGGTACTCCTGATGAAGGTCAGCCCTCTGCCCCACACGCACACCAAGGTCGTACTCGTCGAAGATGATAACGAATTTGTCACCAGTGGTTTCATAAACTTTTATAATGTAATCACAAAGATCAGCACACCCGGAAAAATCAATTTCAGGAAAGTAAGAAACAAATTCTCGGTTAATAGTACGGGTAATCTTGTTTACGAAACTGTCCTCTCCGCTCTTGTTCACATACTTTGCAAACCCATTGCAGTCGATCCTGACCACGTGGAATTTGTTGAGATACCTGTCCCAACCATCCACTTCCGAAAGTTTAGTATCCTCAAAAATGGGCCTTGAATCGCAATTCTTTGAGAAATAGGCACACAGAATCTGCTGTGCGGTTGTCTTTCCAAAACGGCGTGGTCTTGAAACGCAAACGTACCTCTGCTTGGTGTCGACAATATTATTCACCACACTCACAATCTTTGTCTTATCTACAAAGATTTCTGAATTCAAAGCCTGCTGAAACGAAGCCGTTCCCGGATTGATATATATGCCCATAGTGATATAGTTTTGCGCAAAGATATAAAAAGTGTGTTGCTTTTCCAAAAAAAATGTACTTTCCCCATTTTAGTCAATTCAATTTCATTCTTTAAGAAATTACCCGTACCTTTGCACCATAAATTTGTACAAACACATCAAAATGGAACTTCATAAACTTCTCAAAGAGGATATGCGTTACGAGGAGGCGGTAACGGCCTGTATGAACTGTGGTATGTGTACCTCAGTATGTCCCGCCGCTGAGTTCTCGGAATACGATCCCAGAATCCTTATGAACATCGTGCAGACCCAGGACGACGAGGAGATCGAGAAACTCCTGAAATCCGACTACATCTGGCTCTGCGGTCAGTGTATGAGCTGCAAGACCCGCTGCCCAAGAAACAACGTGCCGGGCCTGCTCATCAACGTGCTCCGCCGATACTCTCAGGAGCTCGGATACTTCACCGAGAGCCGCCGCGGACGTCAGCAATACGCACTCAGCAAGGTGCTGAACGGAAACATCCTCAACCACGGATACTGCATAGTCCCCGAATCTGTATCACCCGAGAACCATCCCGAACAGGGCCCAGTATGGGAGTGGATTTATAGAAACGTTGACGAATTCTTCGACCGTATGGGTGCCAACCTCCACAAGGAAGGCGAAGGCGTTCTCCGCAAAATCGACGACAAGGACCTCGAGGAGCTCAACAGCATCTTCAAGGAGACAGGAGCATTCCAGCTATCCGAAGCCATCGACAAGCACAGCGAGCGCAAGGCCGAGGAATTAGGCTACGACACCACCGACCCCGACGGAATGAACCAATACTTCCTCGACATCTTCAAAGGAAAAATATAAACACGAACACCTTGCGGTGTTCAGGGTTTTATCCGAAATTAAAAGAATAGAGAAGAATTAAAAGAATGGATTTTAGAACATAAATTTTCACGAATTAACACGAATTACTCAAAAATTTATTTATGAAAAATTCGTGATAATTTATGGTAATTCGTGTCAGGAAAAAAATTCTTTCCATTCTTTTATATTCTTTTAAATTTCGGATAAGAAAAAAAGCCTGCCGAAGGTGGGCGCACACAAAAAATTATCGGATAATATGAACAACAAATATACAGTGTCGGAACAATACCACAAGGAGATTGCCGACAACAACTATTACTACGCAAGGAGCTGCATACGTCAGAACTTCTTTCCCGGAAGCGAGGTTACATTCCTGAAAGTACTCCGAAACGACCTCCAGAAAGACGTTTACGACGATCCTCACCACACCACCTGCACAGGAATCGGATACCACAGCGACGTGGTGCCGTTCGATACCATACAGACTGTGGTGGCACGTCAGTTCTCGCTGATGACTGAGAAAGGATACAAGAACTTCATAGCATCGTGCGTTACATCGTTTGGAATGTACGTGGAGATTATGGAGACCTGGAAACATTACCCCGAGCAACTCGCCAAAATCCGTGAGCACCTTTACAAGGCCACCAAGCGCGAGTTTCAGATTCCCGAGAACCTCTGCCACACTTCCGACATCATCTACAACAACCGTATGCTGATAGCCGGAAAAATAAAGCATCCGCTCGTGGACGTAAAGACCGGACGCAAACTAAAAGTGGTGGACCACATCGGCTGCCACTACGCCAAGCTATTCCCCGACAAGGGCGTGGGCGGCGCAGAGTTCACACAGGTATTGCAGGCAATGGTGAGAGCCTGGGGTGGCGACACCGTCGATTATCCAGAGCGCCGTCACTGCTGCGGATTCGGATTCCGTCAATACCTCGTACAGGCCAACAGAGGATACTCGCTCTCCAACTCCAAGAAAAAGTTCGAGAGTATGCAGCCATACGAGCCTGATGCCATAATCACCAACTGTCCGGGCTGTGCAATGTTCCTGGACCGCTGGCAATATGTGATGAACGAAATGCACGGCATCCGCTACGGCCGCGACGGTCAGTTTATCCCCGTATTCACCTACGAGGAAATGGCCGGACTCGTTCTCGGTTACGATCCCTGGGAGCTCGGTCTCCAAATGCACCAGATCGACTGCCGTCCCCTGCTCGACAAAATGGGCATTGCCTACAACCCCGATATGAAATACAAATCGAAAACCGGCAAATCAATCGGCAGCTACACCCCAAAACAATCGATATAAAACTACACGAACACCTTGCGGTGTTCAGGGTTTTATCCGAAAATTAAAAAGAAGAAAAAAGAATTAAAAGAAGGATTTTAAAACATAAATTTTCACGAATTAACACGAATTACTCAAAAATTAATTTATGAAAAATTCGTGATAATTTATGGTAATTCGTGTTCAAAAAAAATAATTCTTTTAATTAATTTCCAATTCTTTCCATTTTCGGATAAGGAAAAAAGCCTGCCAACGGCGGGCGCACAACAACCAATTTATGGATAAATAAGATGAAAAGCATAGTAATTATAGGTGGCGGTATCGCCGGCGTTGAGACGGCGTGTATGCTGGCTCAGGACGGCAACCGCGTTACGATAATAGAGCGCGACAGCAAGATTGGCGGCAAGGTCAACAACTGGTACTGCCTCTTCCCCGACTTCAAGAAATCCGACGAGGTGATCCAATATTACAAGGAGCGCCTCGCCAAATTCGACATCGAGGTAAAACTCAACTCCACAGTCGAGAAGGCCGAGCGCAACGGCGACCAGTGGTACATCTACACCGGAAACGTCCGCTACACCGCCGACGCCGTGGTACTCGCCACAGGCTATCAGC